>JAQVOV010000026.1 GCA_028702395.1 Candidatus Omnitrophota bacterium | reverse complement strand
ACATTACGTTTCTTAGTTTACTCATGACACAGTACACCTTACACAGTACCCATATACGCATACAACGGAGAAGTTATATGAGCATACCAAAAATAATATTTATCCTGCCATGCTTTAATGAAGAGGAGATCCTGCATGATACTATAAGTAAAATGGAGACAGTATTAAAAGGACTTATATCACAAAAAAAGATAGATGAAGATAGCTCAATTGTCTTTGTTGATGACGGAAGCACTGATAGTTCTTGGAAAATGATCAGTGAGAATATGACGTTCAAGCCTTTTGTTAAGGGATTGAAACTTTCAAGGAACTTTGGACATCAACTTGCGATTTTTGCCGGAATGATGGAAATGAAAGATAGTTGTGATGCAATTATAACGTTAGATGCTGATCTGCAGGATGATCTTGATGTGATCTCTATCATGATAGATAAATTCAATAAAGGTAATGAAATAGTATATGGTGTTCCCCAAAAAAGGATCTCAGAGTCTTTTTTAAAAAGAAAACCGGCACAGATCTATTATAAACTTTTAAGGTTAATGGGAGTTGATATTGTAGCTAATCATGCAGATTTTAGATTGGTCAGCAAAAAAGCTGCCGGAATATTGTCTAAGTTCAAGGAAAGAAATATTTTCTTAAGAGGGATCTTTCCTTTAATGGGTCTGAAGTCAGATAAAGTTGAATATGATAAAGCAAAGAGGATAGGCGGAAAACCAAAATATTCTATCTTTAAATTATGTTGTTTGGCATTTAGCGGTATTACGGCATTCTCATATACACCGTTAAGGTACATTACTTTCTTTGGTTTTCTTGTAACTATCGGTTCTTTTATATATATGTTGTATGTTTTGATCGCAAAAACGATGGGACATATTATCCCAGGCTGGACGTCTCTTATCTTATCAATTTATTTTCTAGGAGGAGTACAGATATTTTTTATGGGTATAATAGGGGAATACATAGCACGCATTTATAGTGAGGTAAAACATAGACCGCGCTATATAATCGAGGAAAACAAGGCTAATGGATAAAAATGACTTTGATGATTATGCGGATGATTATGACCACTTAATAGAGAACAGTGTTTCTTTTTTTGATTCGAACATAGATTATTTTGCAGATTACAAAGTTAAGATCTCTTATGAGTTTTGTCCTGACGCAAAACGCATTTTGGATTTCGGTTGCGGCATAGGCAGAAGCATTCCTTTCATGAAAAAGTGTTTTCCTGAAAGTGATATCTTTGGGTTTGATATTTCAAGAAAAAGCATAGAATACGCATCTAAAAAAAATGCAGATGTTACTTTTTTTTCAGAACGTTCAGAAATGGATAATTATAAGTCATACTTTGACCTTATCTTCGTTGCAGGATTATTCCATCATGTTTCTAAAGATCAAAGGATAGCAATATTAAGTCAAATTGAAAATATACTTAAGAATAACGGTAGATTGATCGTTTTCGAACACAACCCATATAATGTCATCACACGTTTCTTAGTGGATCGTTGTCCGCTTGACACAGATATTGAACTTATAAAAGCAAGTTCAATAATTAGAATGTTCAAAGACATTGGACTTAATGATATTTATAGAGGATATAGTTTGTTTTTCCCAGGAAAGATGAAGTTATTAAGGAAAATGGAAAAATATATGAGATGGCTCCCTTTAGGGGGGCAATATTTTGTGGTTGGAAAGAAATGCTGATTTTAGTGAGTTAAAAGGGCTTTGTTATTACTGTGAGACTGACTCATAATAATAACTAATAACAGATAATGCTTTTAAAGGAAAGAATATGACGGCCAAAAAAAATCTTTTTATAAGCAGACAATTTGTAACAGGGATATGCTTTGTATTGTTCTTTACCTTTGTATTTTTCTGGCAGAATAATTATCGGCAAGATCCTTCAGGACTTAAGAAGAGCACAAAACAACTTTACAGAGGAGTATGCGGGGTAGGGGTTGAGGATGAATATAAGGTATTTGTATATGGGCTATATTATTGGAATATTTTTCCGTTATACCCGATAAGGGCAAAATTACCTGCAATATGTGATGATGACAATTATTTTTATTCACAAAAAGGAGCTGATGAGATATTTCAAAAAGGCGGATTTGCTTTAGCAAATGATAAAAACGGTCTTATTAGATGCGGTGTTGGTTTAGCTTATTTTGTTCCATGGCTTATTGCCAAGATAAGAGGGAATATTCAGTTAGCAAGTTTTTTGCCTTTCAGTTTTTGGGTTTTTATTATCAGCTTATTTTTTCTTAATTTGTGTTTCTGGATCAACAAACAGCCTCTTTTTGCAGTTTTACTTACGCTTCTTATCGGTTCGTATAAATTCCAACTGTATAATATCTATTGCAATGAGAATATCTTCAGTTACTATATTTCTATTTTCATGTGTCTGCTGGGATTCAGTTCCTTCTTTATTTTTGATAAACAGATGCATCAGTGGCAAAAATATTCTTTAGTGCTTGTTTCTGCTATGACAGGATCAATTTTTAGTTTGATAAGGATGGATGTGTTCGCTGTTATGCCTGCATATTGTTTTATGTTGTTATTTTATAAAAAAGATAAGTTATTCAAAAGGATCTTATTGATAGTTTTTTTTGTAATGGTTTTTTTAGGTGTCAGAACCTTTGGAAAAAGTTATCTGGCAGACAAAAAAGCATATGCAATAAAAGTTTGCGAAGAAAAAGGCGGGGATTGGTTAGACGGTGGTTCAAGGGATCGCCATGTTTTTTGGCACACACTGTGGGTCAATGCCCAAGAATTCGGGAAAAATGATCCTGAGCAAAGAACGGATTTTTTTGCTGCATATGAAGCCAAACAAGTGCTAAAAAATAAATATGGGATAAAAACCCCTCCTATACCATATATAAACAAACAAAGAGACCTTTTTTTGTTCAGTCATCCTATGTATGACAAAATTATGTGTGAACTGTTTTTTGAGGATGTAAAGGAGAATCCAATTGGGTTTATTAAAGCATTGGTACAGAGGACATTTATAACATTAAATGGAGGCCCCAATGTTGAAATAACAATAGGAAGGTTTAATATCAGATTTCCATCTAATATTTGGATATTTTTATTATTGTCCATTGTTCTTTTAACCGGTAAAATGATGAATTACCTTAAAATATTTGTTTATTTTTTGTGTACAATGCTCATTCCTGTTTTTGTAGGAATAATAGGTAATTTTCAATATATGGCAATAGTGATCTTCTTTCTATATGCCTTTACATTTATGGTAATTATTCAAAAAGGCATAGATCTTCTTATTGCACAAAGCAGATGTTAGGTAATATAATAATGGATAAATTCAAATTAGTATCTGATTTTAGGCCAAAGGGTGACCAGCCTGAGGCTATTAAGCAATTGCTTGACGGTTTTTCTAAAAAAAAACAATATCAAACACTTTTAGGTGTTACAGGAAGCGGTAAAACCTATACTATTGCTAATGTTATCGCTAAATTGAACAAACCCGCACTTATTATTTCACACAATAAGACCCTTGCTGCACAACTTTATACTGAATTCAAGGATTTTTTTCCGCATAATGCTGTTGAATATTTTGTAAGTTATTATGACTATTATCAGCCGGAAGCATATATCCCTAAAAAGGATCTTTATATTGAAAAAGATGCTTCAATAAATGATGATCTTGATAAACTGAGACTTTCTGCAACAAGTTCTTTAATGACGAGAAAAGATGTAATAGTGGTGTCAAGTGTTTCGTGTATTTATAATTTAGGTTCGCCCGAAGATTATAGTAAAATGTTCTTTTTTGCTAAAGTATCTGATCTTGTCAGTAGAGATAAAGCCTTAAAAAAACTTATTGATATTCAATATGAAAGAAATGATATGGATCTTTCAAGAGGCAAATTTCGTGTCAGGGGAGATGTAATAGAGATCTTTCCTGCTTATGCGGATACTGCTTATAGACTTGAAATGGATTTTGACCAGATCAATAAAATAACAGAAATAGATCCTTTGACAGGAGAGGCTTTATCTGAACATGAAATGGTAGTTGTATATCCTGCAAAACATTTCGTCACTACGGAAGATGTGATGGAAAAAGCTATTGTAAGGATCAAAGATGAGCTTGAAAACACACTTGATGTTTTTCGTAAAGACGGGAAACTTCTCGAAGCAGAGCGTCTTAGATCAAGGACCTTGTATGATATAGAAATGATGAATGAAGTTGGATATTGCAGTGGTATAGAAAATTATTCCAGGCTTATTTCAGATAGACCTATTGGTTCAAGACCTTTTTGTCTGCTTGATTATTTCCCTGATGATTTTATTACTATCATAGATGAATCGCATGTTACCATTCCTCAGATCAGAGGCATGTTCAATGGGGATAGAGCAAGAAAACAAACACTTGTAGATCACGGTTTTAGGTTGCCATCAGCACTTGATAATAGGCCCTTGATGTTCAATGAGTTCGAGAAACTTGTAAAGGAAATTGTGTTTGTTTCTGCTACTCCTTCAGACTATGAAAGGAATTTATCCCATACTCCTGTTGAGCAGATCATTAGGCCTACAGGGCTTATAGATCCTGAAGTTATATTAAGACCAACAAAGTTTCAGGTAAAGGACCTGATAAAAGAAGTCAAGATCCGAACAAAGAACAAAGAAAGGACTTTTGTCACTACACTTACAAAAAGATTGGCAGAGGATCTTGCAAGTTATATGCAGGAGGAAGGTATTAAAGTAAAATGGCTCCATTCGGAAATAGATACAATAGAAAGAGTAGAGATATTAAAAGCTTTAAGGAAAAAAGAATTTGATTGTTTGGTAGGAGTAAATCTTTTAAGAGAAGGACTTGATATTCCGGAAGTTTCTCTTGTGGCTGTATTAGATGCTGATAAAGAAGGTTTTCTGCGCAGTACAACATCTCTTATACAGGTAGCAGGAAGGGCAGCACGAAACGTTAATGGAACAGTTATAATGTATGCTGATACTGTAACGAGTTCAATGAAAAAAGCTATAGATGAAATGAATCGCAGAAGAACTATTCAGTTAAAATATAATGAAGATAATGATATTAAACCGGAAACTATAAAAAAAGCGATAAAAGATGGTATAGAAAAGATACGTAAAGCAAAAAGTATTGTAGCAGAGATAGCAGGCTTCAAAGAGTATGCCAAAGATGACGAGATAACGGATATTATAGTTGATATTGAAGAGCAGATGTATGAAGCAGCGCGAAACCTGGACTTTGAAAAAGCGATAAAGCTTCGGGAAGAGTTGAGGCGACTTAAGAGGGCAGTGATAAGAGCTAAGTAAAAAGGAAAAAGATAAAAGTAAAAAGTGTGGAAGGTTCTGAAAGAGGTTTTTGTAGGGGCGTACCAGCCTGCCGGCAGGCAGGTTGCAATACGCCCCTACAAAGAAAACGCAAAAGACGCCCCAATGAAAACAGATTTTTTATTCGCCAAAAATTTTTTAAATTTTGGTGAGATTTCGCAATCAAATATTAAGAGGCGGCCTTTTTACTTTAACCTGCTATAAAGGAAGTTATGGACACAGAAATATTATATTTATTCAAAGATGTAGGTGACAAATATCTTTCAGGTGAAGACATTTGTAAAAAATTCAATATCTCACGGTCAGCTGTCTGGAAGCATATAGAGAAGCTGCGAAAAACCGGATATAATATTTCGGCAGTTCCTCATTTAGGATATAAACTTGTCGGACTTCCGGATAACCTGCTTGCAGATGATATCAAGTATAAACTAAAAACAAAGATAATAGGAAAGAACATAGTTTCTTTTTTGCATGTTGAATCTACTAATGATACGGCATATTCCATGGCAGAAAAAAACGCAAAAGAAGGAACTGTTGTCATTGCTCAAAAACAAAGTAAAGGGAAAGGACGTTTGGGCAGAAAATGGTTATCTGACAAAGGCGGAATATACCTTTCCTGTATTTTGCGCCCGGATAAAAGACCTGACCAAGTGCAGGAATTTACGCTTTTCACTGCATTGAGCGTGGTTGATGCGATAAAACAAACAACAGGAGTACAGGCAGATATAAAATGGCCGAATGATATCTTTATAGACGGAAAAAAAGTTTGCGGTGTTCTTACGGAGATGAAAGCTCAACCGGACAAAATAGATTTTATTGTAGTAGGGATCGGTATAAATGTTAATAACGATGTACATTTGGATACATCCGTTTCATTAAAGGGCAAAACCGGCAAAAAAATATGCGCAATAGATCTTACAAGAAATCTTTTATGTAATATTGAAAGGGAATACGAAATTTTTACAAAAAAAGGGTTTAAGGATATAAGGGAAAAAATAAAGAAAGTATCTTATACTATAGGTAAACATGTTCAGGTAGATATGTATGGAAAAACTTATAAAGGAAAAGCAGTAGATATTGATCCACAAGGTGCACTTGTTATAAAGATGAAGAACGGAAAACGACAGAAGGTTATTTCTGGGGATGTGCATTTGAGTTAATAGGAGTCTGTGACTAGAGACTAGAAACTAGTGACTAGAGAAAATTGATTTAAAGATATTCAAAGTTAATAGGAGATGGAGATTAGTGACTAGAATAAATTTATTTAAAGATGAAAACCCAATAAACTTTTCTAGTCACTAATTACTAGTTACTAATCACTAAATCTTTTTAAAGGAGTAATATGTCAAGATTTTATGTTCCGAAAGAGAATATTAAAGATAACAAGATCTTTATAGAAGGTCAAGAAGCAAAACATGTTGCAAGTGTCATGCGTCTGTGTCAGGGAGATAAAGTAGTTGTTTTCGACGGTACAGGTAAAGAATATACAGGTTTTATCTTAGATATAAATAAAAAAAGAGTAACTGTTGAAATTGTTGAAACAAAAATATCAAGTAAGGTCCCAGTAAGCAATATCACTCTTGTGCAATCAATACTGAAAAAAGAGAAAATGGATTATATTATCGAAAAAGCAACAGAGCTAGGAGTAAAAGAAATAATACCTGTAATAACAGATAGAACAGTGGTTGTTTATGATGAACCGAAAAAAATATTCAGACAACAAAGATGGGAGAAAATAGCATTATCATCAGCAAAGCAATGCGGAAGGGTTGATGTTCCAAAAATTGGTGATGTTGTTCCTTTTGCAGAAGTTATTGAACATATTAAAGAATATGATACTTGTCTTTTTGCGTGGTTATCAAAGGATACTGAGCCGTTAAAAAATGCTATTGAACAGATAAGAACAGGTAATGTTATTGTTTTCATTGGACCCGAAGGAGATTTTACTCAAAATGAGGTTGATATGACCAAACAACATGCTAATGTAAAATATGTTTCTTTAGGAGATCGTGTATTAAAAGGTGACACAGCAGGGCTTTATGTGTTATCATGCCTGAATTATGAGTTATTCTAATATGAAATCCTTAAAATTCAATATCCGCACGTTTGGTTGTAAAGTCAATCAGTATGAATCTGAGCAGATGAAAAGACTTCTTCAGCAAAATGGATTTGTATGTTGTAAAAATATTGAAGATACAGATATTTTTATAATAAACTCTTGTACAGTTACCAATAATGTTGATCGTGAAATTAAACGCTTTATAAGAAAATTAACAAGAGAAAACCCAGCAATAAAAATTATGGTTGCAGGATGTTTGGCAGAAACAATTGAAGATAGACAAGAACTAAGTAATATGAGCGCAGTAAAATGGCTTGTTAAAAATTCGGAAAAAAGCAATATTCATTTAATTTTAAACCCTATGCTGAAAAATGATCCAAAGATAGATCTTCAGCCAGTAAAAAAGGGTGATAGAGATAGAGTTTTTATTAAGATACAAGATGGCTGTGATAATGCATGCTCTTATTGCAAAACAACTATTGTCAGAGGAAAATCTGTTTCAAGGCCTTTTCAGGATATCTTAAATGAGGTTAAAAGCGTTCTTGAACAAGGGTATAATGAGATCGTTTTTACAGGTATTTGTCTAGGTGATTGGGGGAAAGACCTCCACTCTAAGCGCAATATTGTCGATATTTTAAAAGAAATAGTGGGATTTAATGGTGATTTTAGGATAAGATTGAGCTCTATCGAACCACTTTTGATATCAGATGAACTTTTGGATCTAATGAGAGAGAATTCCAAGATATGCAGACATTTGCATATTCCTTTGCAAAGCGGAGACACTGGTGTTTTAAAGAGAATGAACAGAAAGTATACTTCAGAGGAGTTTCTTTTATTAATAGAAAAAATAAGGGAAAAAATCCCTGAAATAGGTATTACAACAGATGTTATAGTTGGTTTTCCTGGTGAAGATGATATGGCTTTTGAAAACACCTATGATCTAATAAAAAAAATACAACCTATCAGGGTGCATGTTTTTACTTATTCCAGGAGAATAGGTACAAAAGCTTATTCTTTCAAGGAAGATGTTTCCGTCGATATAACAAGAAAAAGACAGAAAAAACTCCAGGAACTTGTTTGTGATATCACTGAAAAATATGCTAAAGCCCTAAAAGATAAAGAGCAATATGTACTTGTTGAATCTGAAAAAGACAAGGACCTGAAATATTTTTCAGGTTATACAGATACATATTTGCGTGTTTTTTTACAAAATGCCAAGATAAAGGATATAGGGAAGATTGTCCCAATTATCATAAGAAAAGCTGAGAATAATGTTATTTTAGGTGAAATTGTAGGATAAATGACCCATTTGTTAAGCAAGTAAAAAGGCAGGCTCAGTATTTTTTTTAATCCCTCCCCCTCTATTGACAAAGAGTATTACATGTGATATACTTTCGTTTACTTTTTTTATCTTTAAAATATTTCATAATAAAATAAGGGGATGGCTTGATTTCTGATTTGATCGCAAATTTAAACTTTGTAGATTTAATCGCAGTTGTACTTACATTGCGATTTTTATATCTTGGATCTATAAATGGTGTGGGTGCGCAAGTATTCCCGCTTTTATGGGTTTTTGTGACTTTTTTTTTGTTAATAGTGTTTTATCCATACGTGTCATTATGGCTGCAATCTAAATTCAGTTTTAGTATTTCTTTAAGCATTTTTTTGTCGATAGTAATTATTTTTCTTGCATGCTTTGTTCTACGTATGTTTTTGTCAGGATTTTTCAAGAGCTCTACGCCTGCTCAAGTAATTAAAATAGAGCAATATTTTGGAATGTTCATTGCCTTTGTAAGGGCAATGCTGGTTATTGGTATTGTTTGTATGTTCATTACAAGCATACCAATTCTTGAGATAGAGGATAAGGTCGAGACCTCATTTTTCGCTGAAAAGATATTAGTATTTGATACAAAAGCAGTTTATGCACTTATTGAGCGCATACCTTTAGAACAAGATATCAGTATAAGTTCTGATACGGCTTTGAACGGTCTTTTCAGAAGAAATGATAATAGCTTAAGTCTTGTAAAAGTTCTGCATCTTCAACCAGTTGATAGAAAAAAGCAATAATTGAAAGGATCTGACATGAATTTAAAGCAATTTTATGAAAGCGCAGTACAGTTTGGCCTTAAAAATGATTTTAGGTCAACAAAAGAGATAAAGGCTGATCTAAGTCGAGTAGAAAAGGATTACAAACAGCTTAAAGGTGTTGCAAAAAAACTTTTTGATAAAGAAAGAATGAAACATCCATATGCTGATACCCGTATACTCAATGGAGAGCTTACGAAAAAGATAAAGACCATTCTTGTAGGTATTGATATGGAAGTCCCTGAGATCTTACTTGCAGATAGACTGAATGAAAAAGGGTTGGTCATTGATCTTGTTTTGGCACATCATCCTGAAGGTAAAGCTTTGTCAAAATTAGGCGAAGTTATGCATCTTCAAAAGAACGGTTTAGAGAAATTCGGCATAAAAAAGGAAATGGCAGTTTCTCTTATGGATGACAGAATAGCTGAAGTTTCCAGAAGCCTTTTAACAGTTAATCATACAAGGGCAGTTGATGCGGCAAAATTATTGAACATGACTTACATGTGTGTGCATACACCTGCAGATAATCATGTTAATACTTATTTGACAAGACTTTTTGCCAAGAAAAAACCTAAAAAAGTAAAAGATGTGTTGAATATACTTTATCAAATACCTGAATATCAGCAAGCAGCATTAATTGGTGCCGGACCTACACAAATATCAGGTAAACCAGATGATGATGCCGGAAAGATCATGATAGAGATGACAGGCGGGACAGAAGGATCAAAAAAGGTTTTTGCAAGACTTTCACAAGCAGGAGTACAGACTATTATTGGAATGCATTTCAGCGAAACACATTATACTAACGCAAAAGAAGAAAAGATAAATTTAATTATTGCAGGACATATTTCCAGTGATAATCTTGGGCTTAATCTTTTGTTCGATAATATAGAGAAAAAGCATGGATCGTTGAATATATTAGGTTGTTCAGGGTTTAAACGAGTAAAGAGAAAGTGAGTTTTTGTGTCCTGAGTACTGTGTCATGAGTCTTTTAAGGAATACTAAAAATAAGGTTTTTTAATAAGATAGGACACAAGACGCATAGACACAAGACGCAATACACAATTATGATCCCAAACGAGATTATAGATAAATTACTGGATAGTACGGATATAGTCGAAGTTATTTCTTCGAGAGTAAAACTGAAAAAAACAGGACGTAATTTTAAAGGGAATTGTCCTTTTCACAACGAAAAGACACCATCTTTTGTAGTCAGTCCTGATAAACAGATCTTTCATTGTTTTGGATGTGGAGAAGGCGGTAATGCAATAAGTTTTCTCACTAAGTATGAAAAGCTTTCTTTTATGGAAGCTGTAGAAATGCTTGCAGAAATTGCAGATATCAAAATACCTGCTTTAAAAGGATCTTCAGGGAAGAACAATGAGCTCTTTGATAAATTTTATGCGATAAACAAGGCAGCAAAAGATTTTTATTGTGCATATTTAAATACAGACAGAGGTTCATTAACAATGAAATATCTTCAAGATAGAGGTGTTTCAAAAGAAACTATTGAAACTTTTTGTCTTGGATATGCACCAAATATGTGGGATGGTCTTATAAACTTTTTCAAGGAGAAAAAAGTTCAGGAAAGTTTACTTGAAACAGTTGGCCTTGTTCTTCCAAGAAAAGAGGAAAAAGGTTTCTATGATCGTTTCAGGAATAGACTTGTATTCCCTATTTTTGATGGCAATGATCGGGTTATAGGTTTTGGAGCAAGAGCATTGAATGATACCACTCCGAAATATATAAATTCTCCGGAAACACCGATATATACTAAAGGCAACCATGTTTATGGATTTAACCTTACGAAAAAGTTCATAAAAGAAAAAGGATATGCAGTTATTGTCGAGGGATACATGGACCTTATCATGCCTTATCAGTATGGTTTAAGGAACTTTGTTGCTACACTTGGTACAGCACTTACCTATGATCAGATAAAACTTTTAAAACGGCATACTAATACGGCTGTCGTAGTTTATGATTCTGACTCAGCAGGTGAAGAAGCCTCCTTAAGAGGAATGGATCTTTTGATAGAGATGGACATGAATGTCCGTATTGCCCCTTTGCCTAAAGGATATGATCCTGACACTTTTGTAAAGGAATTTGGAAAAGAAGCTTTTGAAGATATCCTCCAAAGATCAAAGGATCTATTTGATTATAAGATAGATATGCTGATGAAAAGGTATAATAAAGATTCAGTAAAAGGAAAAACAGCTATAGCAACACTTATGCTGCCTACGCTTGCAAGGATAAAAAATGAGATATTGAAATCATCATATTTGAATAAGCTGGCACAGATAATGGAAGTTGATATAGATGCAATTAAAAAAGAATTAGCTAAAATAAAAACTGATTATTCGCATAAAGTTGAATTAAAGCAGGATGATCTTGTAAATAAACCAAAAAGGCAGACAAGAAAAGCCGAGCTTTTGATCCTAAGCATGCTTTTGTATGATGTTGATCTTCTCACTTTTCTTGAAAAAGAGATAGATCTGGATGATCTTCAGGATCAAGATATAAGACATGTTATAGATTCTATCAAAGATATGTATAACAGAAAGATAAAGATAGAACCTGCTAAAATGATAATGTATTTTGAGAACGAACGGCAAAAAGCTGTTATATCAGCAGCTGTAGGATTTTTTGAAACTATAGTAGACAGAGAAAAAACATTCTCGGATTGTATCAAGGATATAAATCGTTATAAACTGGAACAGGACAAAAAAAAAGTCAAAGAACAAATGCAAAAGGCTCATGTCAATAATGATACTGAAAAAAGCAAAGAACTTATGATAGCGTATAATGAGCTTTTAAAAAAATCTAAAGGATAGGAATAATGGCAAAAAAAACATCTAAGAATAAAGAGATCAGGACAAAAAACGCTAAAGCAGTCAAAGAAAAAGTGAATAGTCAAGCACAAAAGAGTGCAAAAGAAAAAAAGGAATCTGCTCAAATAGCGTCTAACATAGAGGTAGGCGGAGAAAAAGCAATTGATAAGCTTATTGCTCTTGGAAAAATGAAGGGAGAGCTTACTTTTGATGAAATAAATGACCTGCTTCCTAAAGATATTGTTTCTTCCGAAGAAATGGAAGATGTTATTGTTACACTGGATGCTCAAAACATAAAGCTTGTGGACAAAGGACTGGATGAATTAGAGGAAATAGAACATAAAGCCATTGAGCATAAGAAACTTACCCAACCTGCAGGAATTGAAAGTTCAACAAGAACTTCCTCTGCTGATGATCCTGTTAAAATGTATTTAAGGCAAATGGGGCAGATACCTCTTCTTACCAGAGAGCAGGAGATCTCGCTTGCTGAACGAATAAAAACTGAAGAAGCAATGTTTCGAAAGATCGTGCTTTCTGCAAAGATCTCAAAAAAGTATGTCGTTGATGCTATAGAAAAGATATATGAAGACGATGCAAGTCTTGATGATGTTCTTAATATTGATATGAACGAGAACTATTCTGCAGTTAAAAGGCGAACATCAATTATACTTAAAAAACTTAAAGCAACAAAGAGTCAGAGTAAATCCATAGAACAGATGTTGAAATTCAATCTTGCTACAAATTTGATAGAGGATATAGGATTTAAGTTAAAAAAAGATTTCTTAGGTGTGAAAAAAGCTGAAAGTGACCAGAAAAATATAAAAAAATTCGGGAAGATAAGGACAAAAGAAATAAAGGAAAGAGTCAATGATATAGAATCATTATATGGGGACAAACTGCATATTGTCAATGTATGGTATAGTGAAATGCTTTCAAGCGAAGATCTTTTTCAAAAAGCAAAGAAGGAACTTGTAGCAGCAAATCTTCGACTTGTAGTAAGTATTGCAAAAAAATATACCAATAGAGGATTATCTTTTCTGGACCTTATTCAAGAGGGAAATATAGGTCTAATGAAAGCTGTTGATAAATTCGAGTATAAAAGAGGTTATAAATTCTCAACTTATGCGACCTGGTGGATAAGGCAAGCTATAACACGATCAATTGCAGATCAGTCAAGGACAATAAGGATACCTGTACATATGACTGAAACAATAAACAAACTTATACGAATATCCCGTACACTTGTTCAGGAAACAGGAAGGGAACCTGCTCCTGAAGAAATAGCGAGTGCAATGAAAATACCTGTTGCAAAGGTAAGAGGAATACTTAAGATAGCGCAGGAACCTATATCTCTTCAGACACCTGTAGGGGATGAGGGTGATACTAATTTTGGGGATTTCATTGAAGATAAAAGAGCTGTTTCACCTGCGAATGCTACTGCATATACAATGTTAAAAGAACAGATGGATGATGTTCTTCAGACCCTTACAGATAGAGAGAAAAAAGTTTTAAGACTTAGGTTTGGCATAGGAGATGGTTATCCCAGAACGTTGGAAGAAGTTGGAGCAGTTTTTAAAGTTACTCGTGAAAGAGTTAGACAGATCGAAGCAAAAGCATTGAAAAAACTTAGACACCCAATAAGAGCAAAGAAGCTGAAAGGTTTTTTGAGCATGGGGTCTGGTTATTGATCTGTTAATATTCAGGTTAAGATAAAAGACAAAAGATAAAAGATAAAAGGGTGGAACGTCCTGAATATAGTTTTTGTAGGGGCAATTCATGAATTGCCCCTACAAAAACAGGAATGTTTTGCGTTAAGCGTATTATCAATAAATAGTGAATGTAGGGGCGGACCTGTGTGTCCGCCTTTGCATTTACAAAAGAGAGATCAATGGAAAAAATAGCAATAGACATAGTGTTATTCCCTCCAGATGATATAAGAGATAAGATCATAGCAATAAATCAAGGATTTATTGCTTCACATAACAACGATATTATTCTTAATAAAAAAGATAAGTTACCACATATTACCCTTGCTATGGGTTGTATTGCTTCTAAAAACTTACAGCAGATAAATGATATCCTAAAACGATCTGTGCAGAAATGGACTTCAACAAAGCTAAGGACTCTTTGTTCTTATAAAGATATGGCATGGTTAAAGGTAGAAGATCAGGATAGCTTAAGACAGTTTCATGATCATATTATGGATGTTGCTGAGCCATTCTTTATGTTCAAAGCAGAAGGTTCTATGTTTTACCCGGAAAAGGATGGCTCCATAAACAAGACCACTGTTGATTATGTTAACAATTTCAAAACATGTTCAAGTAAAGAGAATTACGAACCTCATATAACAATTGGACATGGTATAACTGCCCAAAACTTCGAGTCGTTTGAGTTTTACCCGGTTTCTGTTGCAGTATGTCATTTGGGTAATTTTTGCACATGCAGGAGAGTGTTGTTCGAAGTTATCCTTTAGGTAAATATTTTTACACATGAGGATTCAGGAAGAATGTGACTATTAAGAAAAGTTCTTTACAGTTTTTCAAAGTAAGATATAATAAGGGAGGAATAAAAGAATATTTTTAAAATAAGTTGTGGAGGTTTTTATGAAAAGAGTATTTGCAATATTATCAGTTATTTTATTGTTATCAGTATCTTTATCATTTGCGTATGAATTTGTCGGTATTTCGTCCAATGGATGGGACTGGAAAAAATATGATGATGATGATAAAGGAAGGCTTATCAATCTGTTTTATTCTTATTTTGATGTTCTCTCGTCAGATTTTACAACTCAAGATGGGATAGATAGTATGAATAGCTTTTATGCTGACCTTGAAAGGGCCAACCAAGAAAATCCTAAGACCTCAGATTATGGGTATAAAATGAGTATGAGATGTTCAGATATCTTTGGAGAAATACTGGATAATTCTTTTTAGTAAAAGACATGTTCTTTCCGGTCCAAGATCATTGTGAAACTAAAAAGACAGGAGCGGTATTAAAAGATGGATCTTCGAATACGCTATGAAAAAGACATTGCGATCATTGACTTCAAAAAAGAGGTTGATATATGCAGTGTTAATTTCATAGATCTTACCGAAATGCTTCTTAGGCATGGGCATACCAAGATATTATGTAATTGTATAAATATTTCAGGTTTTGATGAGAGTGGTCTTTATATTGTTTCTATGGCTTTTAACAATATACGCAATAAGGGCGGTATATTAAAATTCTGTAATGTTCCAAGAGTTGACGAAAAAAAATTCAAAGCTATACATTTGGATATTATTTTTGAAGTAGGTGAAAATGAGAGAAAAGCCATAAAAGAATTCCAGACAATAGGGATACTTGATAAGCTTAACCAAAAAAGAGCATATCAGAGAATAGATTTTTATGAAAAAACAGAATTAAAAGCTGATGATGGATCGAAATATATTGCAGATATATTGAATTTAGGTCCTGGGGGAATGTTTGTTGTTTGTGGAACGGTTTTTCCTGTTGGTACAAAATTCAAATTCACAATTTTTACAAGTAAAGAAGGTCCCGGAGAATCAATAGACCTTTCAGGCGAAGTTAACTGGGTAGCTTCTACAAAGAAGGATATTCCTGGCGGAATGGGTATAAAGTTTTTACATCTTGAT
>JAQVOV010000025.1 GCA_028702395.1 Candidatus Omnitrophota bacterium | reverse complement strand
TACACTGTGTTCATTGTTATGCAGACTGTTATAATAATGCCAAGTGGGCAAAAGAGAATGAACTAAGCACAAAGCAAATAAAAAAATTAATGGATAGACTTTATGATTCCGGAGTTTTGTGGTTTACATTTACAGGCGGAGATCCTATGATACGTGAGGATTTCAGTGAATTATACGATTATGCAAAACGAAAGGGGTTTATTTTCTCAATAATGACATCTTTGGTATCTCTAAACGATGAGATCCTGGAAATGATGAAAAAAGAACCTCCATTTTCCATAGATATGACTTTAAATGCGGTCGATGCTAAAACGTATGAAGATATTTCCCAAGTACCAGGTTCTTTTGAACGTGTTATGAACAATATTGATAAGGTCATAAAAGCAGGCCTTCCTCTTAAGATCAAAACCCTTATATCTAAAAAAAATATAGATCAGATGGAAGATATAAAGGCCTTCATCGAATCTAAAGGTATGACATTTTCTCCCAGCACATCAATTTTTTCAAGGTTAAACGGTGATCCAAGTAATTGTGTTCATAGATTATCTTTTGATCAGATGATAGGTCTTGGGCTGGATAAGTTTTCAGCAACATTTGATAAAGACAATATCGACAAATGCGATATTTCAACGGTTGAAAAAGATGCGCCGAAAGATGTTTTTTATAAATGTGCAATTGGTAATTGGCAATGGCATATTGATCCAAGAGGTCGTTTAAATATCTGTTCCTGTGTAAGGGAACCTTATTACGATCTTTTAAACGGAGATCTGATAGAGGGAGTGAAGGAACTTTCAAAGTATGTAAGATCAAGAAAATATGAAAAGCAAACAGAATGTAGTGAATGTAAGATATGGTATTTATGTAACAGTTGTCCAGGAAAAGCAGACCTTGAACTAAAAGATGAGAATAAGCCTGTGCCGTATTATTGTGAACTTGCAAAGAGAAAAGCGATCATGATAGATAGGGCGAATCGGGAACATTTAGCGAGTTAATAGGGCTTGGTGAATAGTGACTAGAAACTAGTGACTAGGACGGTTAATAAGGTTTATAGATTGTCATCCCGGTTTTTTCGAAGAAAAATACCGGGATCTTGTACGAAGGAAAAGAAAAAAATGTTTGACTAGTTGAACTGGTTGGTGGAACGTCCTGGATTAAGCTACGAGCTTTTGAACCGTACTGAATTTAGAATTGGAATAGTATATAGTTATGTGTGACCTGTTATAGGTATCTGAAGGTCGTGAAAAAAGGGAAGAAGATGTTTGAGTAAAAAAACTGTGTTTAGAAACATCCTTCACACACACAGATAACACATAACAGATAACATGGAATATTTAAAGCAAAGGAAAACATATGAAAAAAAACAACAAACAAAATAAACAAAAAGTTTTTGTTATTGGGCTTGATGGGGCGACTTTCGAAATAATCAAACCATTATTGGCAAAAGGGAAACTGCCTAACATAAAGAAATTAATGCAAACAGGTTCATACGGTTATTTGGAAAGTACTATGCCTCCGGTCACTCCTTGTGCATGGACTTCTTCCGTAACAGGTAAACAGCCTTCTAAGCACAGCCTTTTTGACTTTCAACTTATTGATAAGAACCCTGAGAAAACTATAACTGCCAATAGAACGCATGTAAAGGCAAAAGCTATATGGAAGCTTTTGGAAGAACAGGGCAAGAAAAGCATAGTTATAGATGTTCCTCTGACTTTCCCTCCGGAAAACATAAAAGATGGAGTGATAATATCCCGTGTTATGGCTCCGCCCAAAAAAAACTGTGTAACACCAAAACATCTTTTTAACGTGTTAAAAGAAAAAGGATATATAAAGAAAGTTGAAAGGAAAATAGCTCAGGAGCATGGCGCAGATAAAGCCAATAAAGAAGAGGTGGAAAAAAAACCAGCTCCAAAGAAACTAACAAAAGCACAAGCACTCAAATTTGAACGTGATAGGATCACGAAAGCCTTTACTCATATGAAAGAAGATGTTGACAAAAAGGTTGAGATGATAAAATGGTTCAATGAAACGCGTGATTGGGATTTTTTTATGGCAGTTTTCATGGAACCTGATCATGCAGGTCATACGTTTTGGAAAGATCAAGTTAAAGTAAAAAAGATATATGAAAAAGTTGATCAGGCAATAGGAAAGATACGGAAAATGATGGATGATAATACCACTCTTTTCATTTGGTCTGATCATGGTTTTACAAGTTTGCCGTATTCTTTCAATGTTAACGAATGGTTATATTCAAAAGATCTTCTGTTCAAAAAACTCGACATTCCACATAAAGAAAGCATGAAAGAGCTTAAGAAATTCTTAAAAGCACATAAATCAGGAAAGGGAGAGGGAAATAATAAGCTTACAAAATTCCGGTATTTGATAAAAACCGATCTTGAAAAGACAAAAGCATATTTACAATCCGGCACTTGTTATGGGATAAGGATAAATCTTGAAGGAAGAGATACTACAGGTATAGTAAAAAAAGAGGAATATGAATTGTTCAGACAAGATCTTATAAATGATCTTAAAAAACTAAAGAGTCCTCTGACCAAGAAGAAGGTTTTTGATAAAGTTTTAAGACGGGAAGATGTGTATTCTGAAAGTCCATTTGGAGCAGACGGTGCGCCTGATATATTTTTAGTGCCAAAGGATATGGATATTATGCTTAATGGCCAATTTTCTCAAAACACAAAAATGTGGAAAGAATCTTCTAAAGGATATGGATTTCATCACACTCACGGGATAGTCTTCGTTAACGGAAAAGGTATCAAGAACAAAACCTTAAAAGGAACACATATAACCGATGTTGCGCCTACAGTTTTGCATATATTGGATGTTCCGATCCCAGAAGATATTGATGGAAGAATAATAAAAGATGCTTTTGAAAAGAATTCAGATCTTATGAAAAAACCTATAAAATTGCAAGGACCATCAATTGTTGAAGGGCAACAGCAGGCTTACTCATCAAAAGATGAAGAGAAGATACGTAAAAGGCTTGAAGCGCTTGGATATATCGAGTAATACGGAGTTAGTGACTAGAGACAAGAAACTAGTGACTAGAATAAATTGATCTTAAGATAAATCTGCTATTAAGACCGTATCTTTAAATCAATTATCACTAGTCACGATTTCAGTTTTAACAGGGGATGCTATGAATCAAAGTAAACCCAAATACCGCTACGAAATAGACCCATACAATAATCTTATAGTCGAATCAGGCAAAAAAACATCAGCACAATATTTCAGGAAAGTTGTTAATGGTAAATTCAGAATAGGTCCAAAGAACCAACTGGAATATATTATCAGACAGCCTTTGGACGATAAAAATTTCCCTAGAGTCATACGATTGACAGGTAAATGGTCATTGACTGAAAAACACGATCTAAAGCTGACGATCTCAGAAGACAAAAAAAGATCCTCAGCAACTATTATCTTAAAAGGACAAATAGTAGAGACAGGTAAAAATAGTATAGGGTTTTCTATCTCTCAAAAAGAAGCTGCAAATAAAGAACGTATCTATGTTCTTAAGATAGAAGGTTTTTGGCAGGTTGATAATTATAATAGAATAAATTTCAATGTAAAAAAAGAAAAAGGCGATGTTGATAATCTTGTTTTTTCGTGCGGATGGGAGATAGACAGTAATAATTCAATTGTGTATACATATAACAAAGCAGATCATTTCACCGGAGAAAAAAATACGCATATGTTGGAGTTCAAAGGTTTGTGGAAGTTCACAGAAAAAAACAGGATCACTTATGATATAAGCTCAAAAACAGGATCTGAATTTGCAATAAGAACAGCTGTTGTGGTAATGGATAAAAACTCGATCAAGGCAGAACTTGGGATAGGGTTAGAAAAAAGTAAAACATATAGAGAAATAACATTTTTTGGCAAGTGGCAAATAAATAAGAATATAGGATTATTGTTCGAATTAGAAAAGCAGAATAATAAGCAAAAAAATATTAAATTCGGTTGCGAAGCAACACTAAAAAACACTTCTATAGATCTTAACATAAAAGCGTATGGCACGAAAAAAGATCTGGATATAGGCTTAAAACTAAAAAGGGATATAAAGTGTATAGATGGACAGTTATTCGTAGAACTTTTTAAGAACAAAAAAGAATCAGCTGTTTTTTTAGGGGTTGGGGGGAGATTTTAGCGTGCTGCGAGCTACGTGCTCCGCGACGCGAGCCAGAGGAATGTCCTAAATAGAGATATAGAAGTCAGAAGGACAATAGGGGTTGGTGACAGCCACAAGAAGCCAGATGGATTAGACTTATAACCTGTCATCCCGCCCTGCACCAGAGAATCCTTCGGATTCACGGTGCAGGGTTAAAAGTTTTGCTGCTAGGCAAATACCGGGATCTAGAGTCATGATGACTTTACGTCTACCGTCTAACGCTTAACGCATTAAATTATTCTGAATTTAAGATGTATTTTGGAATATAAAATGATATAATAGCAAAGTAAAAAGTAAAAAGGTAAAAGGATGGAACGTTCTGGATTGAGCCACGTGCTACGCGCAGCGAGCCGCGAGCTAAATGTTCGTCCTTAATAGAGTTGATAGAGGTCAAAAGGTTAATAGGGCTTATAAAATGTCATCCCGCCCTGCACCAGAGAATCCTTCGGATTCACGATGCAGGGTTAAAAGTTTTGCAGGGAATAGCCGGCAAATACCGGGATCTAAAAAACAAATTAAACGCATGTTTCATTTGTCATTGTTTTAATTGAAGATTACGTAGGGGCAATTCATGAATTGCCCCTACAATTAACGCTTAACGTCTAACGGCTAACGCTTTAAGGAGATTTATGAAAATATTAGTGAGTTTATTTCTTGTTCTATTCGTATGCGGTTGTAGTCCTTTTGAAATAAGGGAAAATCTTGTGGGCATGTCTATTTCAGATATGAAAAGATTAGACAATGAGATATTTTCTCAAAAGATCAAGTCTGATAATATAACTGCAACATATGGTGATATCTCGAAGTTTTTAAAAAATAAAAATGCCGGCTTGTTAAAACAGGAAGATAAGAAATACTTTATGGTTTTTGATAATTTCAATCAAATGTATCCTTTTTGTATAAACACAACAAAAGTCGCAATACATCTAACACAAGAAGAAAAGGGAATTATAAATATTGATATAGCTTCAAGGAACCATGATCTTGGAGAATATGTGGCAACTGAGGTATTCGGAATGCTTGGAGTGAAAATAGAGACGCCAAAACCCAATGTAGAACAAGATCTTAAAGATGAACAACCCTCCGAAAATGCTTCAAAACTTAAGAACGAAAAAATAGCTAAAGAAAAAAAAGAAAGACCAAAGATAAAAAAACAGGATAGTGAAACAAAAAATAAAAAACAAGAGAGCAAAGATAAAAAGCGATCAGTAGAAACAAAAAATAACTGGGAACCGAAAAACCGTAGCTGAAACTAGGGGAGAGTGAAAGAGGGGTAGAGACCAGAAACCAGAGACCAGAACGGTCTATAGTATGGTCTATCTTTAAATCAAATTATTCTGGTCACTAGTCACTGGTCACTAGTTACCACATCCTATAGAGAGGTAAAATGCTATCACGAACAGATCCTACAAAAACAAAAGCTTGGAAAAAGTTGTTGAAATTATCTGAACAAATGAAAGAACAAAAACTTAGGGATTTGTTCAAGAAAGATCCTGATAGATTTAAAAGGTATTCCATTAAATTTGAAGATATCCTTCTAGATTATTCAAAGAACCTGATAAATGACGAAGTCAAGAAAACTCTTTTGGAACTTGCAGATGAATGTGATCTAAAAGCGTCTATTGAAAAAATGTTTACAGGCGAAAAGATAAATGAAACAGAAAAAAGGGCAGTACTGCATACTGCTTTAAGGAATTTTTCAGATAACGCTATTTTTGTAGACGGTAAAGATGTTATGCTTCAAATAAGGGCTGTAAGAGAAAAAATGAAAGATTTTTCTGGAAAACTATTGAACGGTCAATGGAAAGGTTATACAGGAAAGATCATTACAGATATTGTAAATATTGGAATAGGAGGATCTGACCTAGGCCCTGTTATGGTCACAGAAGCCCTTATGCCCTATAAAAAAGAACATATAAATGTTCACTTTGTATCTAATGTTGATGCAACACATATAGCTCAGACATTGAAAAAAATAGATCCTCAAACAACGCTTTTCATGATAGCCTCAAAAACTTTTACAACGCAGGAAACAATGACCAACGCATATACTGCACGAAAATGGTTTTTGGAAAAAGCTAATAATGAAGAATTCATAAAAAAACATTTTATCGCATTGTCTACGAACAAAGAAAAAGTAGAAGAGTTCGGTATTGATCCTGAGAATATGTTCGTTTTCTGGGATTGGGTTGGAGGAAGGTATTCTTTATATTCTGCTATAGGGTTATCAATAGCATGTTCTATAGGGTATGACAATTTCGAACAGCTTTTAAAAGGAGCTCAAAAAATAGACGAGCATTTTATCTCTACAGCATTTGACAAGAACATCCCTGTTATTATGGCTTTGATAGGAGTTTGGTACAATAATTTTTTTGATGCAGATACTCTTGCAATTTTGCCGTATGATCAGTATATGCATAGATTTCCGGCATATTTTCAGCAGGCGGACATGGAGAGTAACGGTAAATGTGTTGCGAGAGATAAAAATAGAGTAAGTTATTCAACAGGGCCTATAATCTGGGGCGAACCCGGTACTAACGGACAGCATGCTTTTTATCAGCTTATTCATCAGGGAACAAAAATCATACCGTGTGATTTTATTGCACCGGCAATAAGTCATAACGATATAGGAGATCATCACAATAAATTAATGGCAAACTTCTTTGCTCAAACGGAAGCTTTGATGAAAGGGAAAACAAAAGAAGAAGCAGAAAAAGAATTGCAAAAACAAGGATCAACAAAAGAGCAAATAAAAGAACTTGTTGATTTTAAGGTTTTTGAGGGGAACAAACCAACAAACTCTATTCTTGTAAAAGAGATAACGCCATATACGCTGGGTTCTTTGATAGCTATTTATGAACATAAGATATTTGTTCAAGGAGTTATATGGAATATCTTTAGTTTTGACCAATGGGGAGTAGAACTGGGAAAACAACTTGCACAATCTATTTTACCTGAACTTGAAAAAGAAAAGAATGTTACAGACCACGATAATTCAACAAATGGATTGATAAACGAATTTAAGAGTATGAGGGGGCGTTCTTAATAGGGTTGATAGGGGTTAGAAGCCAGAGAACAGAAGCCAGAAAGATTAATAGGGCTTATAAACTATTATTAACGGTTTAGCCACGTGCTTCGAATTGTGCGTCGCAAACTAATGGAACGATATGAATGTAGGGAACAGGCCTGCCTGTTCCTTTAATAAAAAAATAAAAGAGTGGAAGGTTCTTAAAAGAGGTTTGGTATGCAGGCCTAAAAGAGTTTCAAAAAACATTAAGAGAGAAGTGAGTGAATAGTATGCGAAAAAAAATAATCGGGTTAGTGATAATTGTGATATTGCTGTCTGTTCTTAAGTCACGTTCAGAAGAAGCTTCAATAGGATTGAACGGACAAACATGGCAGAAGTTAAGCGAAATGGATTCTACTACATCGCAAATGGCCAAGATAATTCTTGTTAGAGGGATATATGAAGGTGCTTGGGCAATTGATAAAGAAAAAGCAAAAGAAGAGTATTTTGATAGAGTACGATATTCTTCTTTAGCAAATGCTTTGGATGCGTTTTATTCAGAATATAAGAATGAAAAAATACCTGTTTCCTGTGCTCTGAAAATAATTAATATGCAATTAACAGGACAAAGAAAAGATCTGATAGAAGAAAAAACAAAACAGTTTAGGTTTGAATGGGCAAGAAAGTCAGTTGCTTATATTGTTAATAAATAATTTTATTTAAAAAGAAAATGTTGATCTTTTTATTTGTCAACATCATTAGAAGTTCGGAATTTGTGCTTAAAACTAAGTTTTTTGTTATATTTTGTTATATTTTATACTACAAGGCTATTTGCATGAAACATAAAGTTGCCAGTTCTAGTTATTTTCAGGTATACTATTAATATATAAGTATGTTAGACCTTTCAAAAGTCACAAGAGCGTTCTAGCTCATAAGAAGGATGGTGGTCATCATGAATAAAAAAGGGTTTACTTTATTAGAAATGGTATGTGCGTCTATTGCATTTGGTCTTATAGCTCTTGCTGTTGGAGCTTTTTTTGTTTATAATGTCAGAGTTATAGACAATGTGCAAAGATATAATGAACGAAAATTCATGTCACGTGCTGTTAGAGATGCCTTCAGAAATCAGGTTTTGGCTTCTGCTTTTATTGAGGCAGATCCAACAGATCCTATTATTACAGGAACAGATGGCAATCATTATGGTAACAGTATTTTGCTTCATTCTCATTCTAACGGTGGGATAAGAAGGTATAGGTATGTTCCTATGAATGCTACTGATAATCCATCACCTGATCAAGGAAAATTATTTTATTCTGATAGTATTTTAGATAGTGCAGGTATGCCTCTTACAGATTCGAATGAAATTGTTTTGCTGGAGGATATAATGCTGCCTGAAGGGCATCCAGGTATTTTCAGGTTCCCTAAGCCGGATGATGTATTTCAAGAACCAGGATCAGGAGGGTATACTTCTTATAGATCAGGTTTTAGAACAAATATAATAACCCTTTTTGACGGAGTAACAAAATATTATCCTAGTGTTGAGATCTCTTTTTATCCAAGACCTTTATCAGGAGAAGAAAAGGACAAGGAAGATAATGTAGTTTTAAATACAATAGTAGGAGCAAGGGAAAGCATGACAGCTATGTTCATTGATGAAGACGGAGCAGAAGGCAAGTATTATCAAGACGGAACAAGGATCTTCCCTTTCAAGAACATCAATGATTATTTAACAAAAGGAAGCCTTGATTGCAGAGCCTATGTTATAAGTGGAGTACATACTCTCTCAACCTCATTAGGAGGAGGACAAATAGGGGATAGATCATATTATTTATATTTCATGCCAGGATCAACATTGATATTTCCGTCAACAGATACTCCTATCAAAATAAAAGGAATATATGTCTATGGCGATGTTGAGTTTAATTTTAATCCTGATAATCCTTGTATTTTAGAAGGACAAGAATATTTAGATTATAACAAGGTTAAAAGAAGAACTGGAGGCATTTATATTTATGATCAAAATATTGCGAATATGGAAATCGCAGGGCTGGAAACTCACAAGGTAAGTCTTTATGTGCAAAACCAGGGAAATACCATAAATTTTCATGATAATAATACTTACGGTTATATTAACCTATATGGAAAAGATGTAATATTGGACAAGAACTTTTTCAGAGGCGGGTCTGGTTATGCAGCGCCTATAGCATATAATGCAGGAGCAACCATAGGGACTTTTTCTGCATATAGCAGTATGCCTAATTACAATAATTCAGCAGGAGACTCTCTTCCATACAAGGATAACTATGATGGAACAGTTTACACCAGTGTTTATATTTCAGCGGAAAATATCAAAGCTGAAAACAATGCTTTCAGAGGGGTTTCTTACTTTTCAGGTTCTGCTTCAGGGCAAAACGGAAAAGTTGAATTCAATAATAATAGTTTTTCAAGTGAAACATCAGGTTCCATATACTTATACGGAAAGATTATAGATGTTTTACAGAATCCTTTAATAGCAGGAGGTAGTGGGTGGGGAGGTTCTGTAAGAGTTACGCCTAGTGGAGGAGGAGATACTCCAAGCATTATTAATGTTGAAAACAATAAAATATATAATATGACCAACGGAGTTTATCTTTCATTATCACCTTCAATAGGAGACTCTAGCCAAATAAGTGTTAAGAATAATAATTTTTATATGGGAACACAGTATTATTCAACCGGATCTTCAAATGTCTACACATATAATTCGGATGGGACAAAAACATTGAATTATGTGTATAATTATAGAACATTGTCAAACGGCGATGCTGCGATCAATGTTTATTTTGGGAGTAATACTTTTTATCAATATAATTCAAACTATAGTAATTATACTACAACAATAGCTGATTATAAGAATGCAATTATTTCCATTGAAGGCAATACCATTGATGGCTATAATAAAACTGAAACAGGTATTACTGTAAGAGGGGCAGAAGGATTTGTTTCTGACAAAAGCCCAACATTGTTAATAGCGAATAATTATATTAAGAACATTCGAGGGACGACAGTTATGCCTGATAACATTTATCAGACAATAGCCGGGGATAATCCTGCAACAGACGCAATTGAGACATCATATAGCAGTCTTTTAAGAACAGAGGATATGCCAAGATGTGAATATTATCAGAAATATAAAGAAGCAGGGATCCTTGCGTCTGATGGAGAGCCTTATGAAGGGTATTCGTTAGGCGGGCCTGATGCTGCTATATTCATTAATGGAGGAAATGTAAGGCTGGAGAATAATATTGTTGAAAATTCCGGTTATAATAATACAAGTGTTTTAATAGCAGATGATTATGCTTCTAACGTGATAATGAAAAATAATCAATTTGAGAAGGTGATCGTTAGATCGAATATTTATAGCCAGGAACTTCTTTCTTCGTCAAGTTATGATTATTATACTGCTCAAAGTGCATTGTCGGCAAACTTGAACATTACAATGGATAATGTCATATTAACAAAGAATTTTTGGGTAGATCCTGCTATTGCAAACTCTGATCTAAATAACAAAGATATTTCCATAACTGCAAGTATTTTCGAAGGAGGAGTCAGCCAGATAATAGCAGATAATGCTAGAAACTCATACATTAGAAGCGTCATAGATGCGTATGTTCCTGAAGTGGTTACTTCATCAGGATCAGTTTCAAGTCCAGAACAATGGACTTATGTAAATTATGCTGCAGAAGAAACTAATGCTAATAGCGATGATAAGCATTTCAATAGAGGATATTTTCTGGAGCCTGTGTATGTAAACGCTACAGATCCTGTTACCAGAAAAACATACAAAAAATTACAATCATTTGCTATTTCAAATGATGCAAGCAAAGTTACTAGTTATCAGCAAAATGAGGGAGGGGGATATACAGTGGTCCTTTCTAACGGAGAGCAACTTACTTTAGATCCTTTGGTTTTAACAGTAAATGGAATAACTAAAGAAGGAGCTCTCTTGCAAATAGATCCAAGTATAACAACTATAGGGAAAGAATAATAGGGGTGAAAATGAAAGACCTTTTTTTAAATAACAACAAAGGAAGTGCCTTGTTAGGCATAATAGCTGTTACAATGTTCATTGTCATTGCTTTAGCAGCATATCAAGTCTCTGTTCAGCAAAAAATACAGTTGTATAGCAGATTGTTACTTGAAGAAGAAGCTTATAGAGGAGCTTTTGCAGCAGTAAATGATACATATTTTTGGTATGATTCTGTCTCTTCTCAATGGAATGTTTCCGGAAAATGGGCACAAGGTTTTGATCTGTCAACCATTGGACAAAGAGGTCTCGTAACAGTGGAATTGTGGGCAAATTCGCCTACTCCGCCTGATCCTAATATAATGGTAATAAAATCCTCCTGCGATGTTAATGGTGTTATCAGAACAATTGAGCGCACAGTAGAAGCAGTTCGGGATGATTTCAGGGAATATTATACACAAAAATGGGAGGTTACGAATAAACCTGTTACGCAAGGAATAACAACGCCCGGAGCTGTAGTTTATACTCAAACTTTGCCCGAGTCTAGTTTAATGTTCTATATTACAGAATATGGTATGGGTGCTCAAAGCTGGTATACGTACGAAGAATAATGAAAAACCAAAATATCAGGAGAAAGATGAAAAAGTTTTTACTGGGGAAAAAAGGTTTCACTTTTTTAGAAGTAATAATTGCATCTATGTTCTTTACATTTGTTGCTTCAGGTGTTTTTATGATATATGCTCAACAACAGCAGATATTAGAAAGAGCAGAATTGCAATTAACGGTTTCAGAAGTTTTAAGAACATTATCAAATTCTGTTTATGTTTACTGGAGTCTTGAACAAAATAATATAGCTGGGCTTTCTTATGAGTATATGTTCCCGAATAATCTAAGTTCTACTATTGGGACACCTCAGCAAATAACAGATGCAAATGTGTCTACTTTGTTAAATAGCACAAGGTCTCTTGCAGATCTAACGGGAAGTGCTTATTTTTCCGAGGAGAGCAAAATAGAGATTCAAATAAACACGCCTTTGGAACAATCTTTTTTTCAATATCAGGATGATATTTATATGACGACAGTAGACACGGGTTCCTGGGAATATGAAACAATTCAAACAAAAGCAAATTATACTGTCAGGGAAGGAACTTTCCCTGTTAGCTTATTTTTAACATGGACGCCTCCTGGGTCATTAAATCAAGTTACAGAATCTATTTCATTTACAACAGGCGAATATTCAATATGGATCGCAGACCCTGTTCCGGAAGATTCAGGAGTATTAGGGGATCTTAATAATGATACTAAGGTAGATTTAAATGACCTTACTATTTTGCAAGCTATGAAAGGATTAACTTCAACAGACCCAGGATTTAATCATAAAGCAGACCTAAACGAAGATAGCGTTATCAATGATGATGATGAAACAATTCTTTTAGCACAATATTCTTCTGTTTAATAATTTAGAATAAAGAAAATTTGACTTCTACATATATACATGGTATATTTCCTAATATAATATATTATTTTATTTAAATAATGAAAAAAAACAACATCAGAAAAACCATAGAAGATAGAGGAATTTATTTTAAATTCCTTTTTGCTACTTGTTTTATGTTTATAGTGCCAAGTTGTTTGGTGCTGTATCTTCTGTTTTTATATCAAACTCAACCTGACATCTCGTTTGAATCTCCTTATGTGAGACTTATTGTTTTTTGGATGATAGCATCAGGTGTTTTCGGATATATACTTATTAAAGGAACAATTACAGGAGTACTGGATCTTATAAAACAGGCAAAGCTTATTTCTGAACAGGGAAGTTTCGATAAAATTGAAGCTAAACATCAGGATGAGCTGAAAGATCTGGCAATTGCTTTTAACAGAATAACTTCAGACATAGAAAAAAAGGTTGAAGATCTTGAGCATTCAAAAAAACTTACAAGGGAATTATTTGAAAAAATAGGGTATGCAATATCTTCGAGCCAAAAAATAGACAGTCTTCTATCCCTTATAAATCAGGGGACAAAAAAAGTTTTTGAAGCTGAGGCCAGTTTTATTGTTGTTTATGACAAGCTAAAAGAGTCGTTAGTGATACAGGCTTATACAGGGCCTCAAAAGGATGTTGCGCTTGGAACATCGGAATTGCCTTCGTCAAATAGTTTCATTGATGCTGTTATAAAAAGCAAAAAACCCATGATAATAAAGAAAACACAGGATAAGGATAACAGCAATATAAGTTCTTCTGATGAACCGATAAAATATTCAAGTATTTTATGTGTTCCTATTATTGACAGAGGAGAACCTAAAGGTGCAATAGCAGTATGTGATCTGAAAAACACAGACAAGATAGATTCTGAAGATCTTTTTTTATTGGAGAATATAGCGAATCAAATAGCTATTTCTATAGCTAATTTCGAGTTGAACAAAGATATTGAAGATACATATTATCAGACGCTGCTGACACTTGCAAAAGCAGTTGAGGCCAAAGATGCGTATAGTGCAGGGCATTTGGACAGAGTAAAAGATTATGCGTTAAAGATATCTGCGAAACTCAACCTCAGTGATAAGGCAACAAAACTTTTGGAAGGAGGAGCATTATTGCATGATATTGGAAAGCTTGGAATACCGGACCATATTTTAAATAAAAAAGGACATTTTACTAAAGAAGAGTTTGAAATAATGAAACAACATGTTATAATAGGAGAAGATATACTTAAACCGTTAAGAAGTATGATAAAATTATCAAAACTTGTGCGCCATCATCATGAGCATTATGATGGAACAGGTTATCCTGATGGTTTGCAGGGAGAGCAGATACCTTTGTTATCTCGGATACTTTCAGTTGCAGATGTATATGATGCACTTATAACGGAAAGGCCGTATAAAAGGGCTTTAACAAGGTCAGAAGCTGTCAAAGAATTAAAAAAGTGTTCCTACAATATTTTAGAACCAAAACTAGTTACTCTTTTTACGGAGATATTAGACAAAGAAGATAAAACAAAATGGCAGTAAAGAAAAAAATAAATATTATAAGCTTTATAGTAAAATTGATCATTGCATTATTTATAATGACTTTTATTTTTGTTGTCCGATATTTTTCTGATATAAGCCAATATGAGAAAAAACAAACTGAAAATGTTCTGCAGGGGAAAAGATCCCTTGAGGCAAAGATGCGAGCCCTTATACAGGAAAAAAAAGATGTCAGTGATGAAAAAGAACAGCTTAATGAATGGGTAGATTCTACTTCTGAAGAAAACAGTAAGTTAAAAAAACAGTGCGAAACATTTTCCAGGAAGATCACAGAACAAGAACAAAAGATTCAGGCTCTGATGTCTCAGATAGAAGAGAAAAAGAATTTAACGTATGAAAGTTTTGATGAACTGAAAAGTGAAACAGAGAAAAAAGATAAAGATATTGCTACTTTAAAAGCATATTTGAAGGAATACCATGATGATAATGCTAAATTAAAACAGAAAATAAAAAAGCTTAAGGAGGCCTCGATAGGGACTTCTGTTGTTGAAGTTCAGCCTGTGGTTGTAAGTGCTAAAGCAAATGAAAACAAAAAAGAAGCAGAAATAATGGAAACAAACCCTGAATATGACTTTGTTGTCATTGATGCAGGTTCAGAACACGGTTTGGAAAAAGGTTCGATAGTTTTTGTTAATAGGGGAACAAAGCTTATAGGAAGAATAGTGATCGAAGAAAGCGAAAAAGATATTGCTGTTGGTAAACCATTTGCAGCAACTAATATTAGCCTAATAAAAAAAGGGGATAAAGTTATATATTAATATGTAACGAGAAAATCTAAAAAATGATAAAGCAACTCAAAGCGAAAATACTTTCTGCAACAGCAATATATATGACGTCAAATTATATAGATGTTGTTAAGGGGTCTTTTACTCTTAATGGACCAAAAATAACATACCTTAAAAGGATACCCTGTTCTAAAAATTTAAGCAAAATAAAAGCTTCTGAAAGAAAAGAAGAGATAGATCGTGTTATATCTAAAACCTTTGATGAGGAAGATATGCCTTACAGGGTATCTGTTAACATAGAAAATCAAGATTTCCTTTTAAGGCGATTCTCTATGATGAATGTTCCTGATGCTGAGATAGAAGAGGCGATGGGTTTCGAGGTGCAAAAATATATTCCGTATTCTTTGGATAAATTAAGTTATAAATATGAAAAGAGGACAATTAGCAAGGAAGAAGTAGCTATTATTTTTAACGCCTGCGAAAAGAAAGTATTGAACGACCTTATAAAATATTTTTATGACAAAGATATAATCCCTTCGGTCATAAAGCCAGGCCCATGTCTTGTTTCTGAGGGCATTAGACAGCAAAAAAACTTAAAAGATGGATTGTTCCTGTCTATACATTATCAACCTCCGAATAAAGTAGTTCTAACAGGTATTTTTCAGCAAGCGCCATGTTTTTTCAGAGAGATCGAGACTATTTTAGGGGAAGATGAGTTTTCTTCTACAGAACTTGTCTATCCTCCTTTAAAAGATGTTTGGGGACTAATAGAAAAAGATATTGTCAGGGTCATAGATTATTTAAAAAAAGAGTTTAACTGTGACATTGAGAAAGTTTTTATTTCAGGTCTTATTGAAGACCCTTCTGAAAAAAGGATCTTCGAAGATTTTAATTTAAAATTTGAGCGGCTTGATTTTTCTAAATATTCAGTTGTTGCAGGGAAGCATCCGGATAGATTTTTTCCTGTTTTGACTTTATTGGAACAATCTTTTTCTCCTGTTAAAATGAATTTGGCCCC
>JAQVOV010000024.1 GCA_028702395.1 Candidatus Omnitrophota bacterium | reverse complement strand
TCCGATCTCTTTCTTGGAATCATAAACAAAATATCCTTGAGTATAATTATTTGTTTTTTCGGAAATGATCTTAATAGAGTTCTTATTTGCACCAACTGTTCCATCAGAACCTAAACCATAGAACATTGCTTGATAAGTATCTTCTTTTGTGGTACTGAAAGATGGATCATATTCAAGACTTAGGTTAGTAACATCATCATTTATACCAATAACAAAATGATTTTTAGGTTTAGCTTGTGTTAGATTGTCAAAAACAGCTTTGACATGAGCAGGTGTGAATTCCGCAGAACCTAACCCATATCTTCCTCCAACTATATGAGGATACTGTTTAAAATTAACCAACTTTTCGCCCATTGCTTCTCCAATAGCTGTTCTTACATCCTCATATAAGGGTTCTCCTAAAGAACCAGGTTCTTTTGTTCTATCAAGTACTGCTATTGATCTAACAGTAAGAGGTAAAGAACTTACAAATGTTTTAATATCAAAAGGTCTGAAAAGTCTTATTTTTAGCACTCCGACTTTTTCACCTTTAGCAGTTAAATGCTCCACTGTTTCATGAACAACTTCACCGCCTGAACCCATTATTACTATAATTTTTTCGGCATCTTTAGCACCTACATAATCAAAAAGTTTATATTGTCTTCCTGTTAATTTTGCAAATTTATCCATCACTTTTTGGACAATAACAGGACATGCCTCATAGTATTTATTAACAGTTTCTCTTCCTTGAAAATAAACATCAGGGTTTTGACTTGTACCCTTTAACATTGGATGTTCCGGATTTAAGCCTCTTAGTCTATGAGCTCTAACAAGATCACTATTTATCATTTCTCTCATATCATCAAAGTTGAGTTCTTCTATCTTTTGTATCTCATGAGAAACCCTGAACCCTTCGAAAAAATGCAAGAAAGGGATCCTTGATTCAAGAGTAGCTGCTTGTGAAATAAGAGCAAAATCCATAGCCTCCTGAACACTACTTGATGAAAGCATCGCCCATCCTGTTTGCCTAGCCGCCATAACATCTGAATGATCACCGAAAATAGATAAAGCCTGACATGCAAGAGATCTTGCTGCAATATGAAATACTGTAGGACATAATTCTCCTGCAATTTTATACATATTAGGTATCATAAGAAGCAATCCTTGTGATGCCGTAAAAGTAGTTGTCAATGCTCCTGCTGTCAATGAACCATGGACAGCTCCTGAAGCGCCTCCTTCTGATTGAAGCTCTGCTACAATAGGAACACTTCCCCATATGTTCTTTTTCCCTGCAGCTGATTTTACATCTGCGATTTCTCCCATATTAGAAGATGGAGTAATAGGATATATTGCTATTACTTCATTTGTTGCATGTGCAACATGTGCTACAGCACTGTTTCCATCATGTGGTACCATTTGACGAGACATTTTAACCTCCCAGTTTTAGTTATATATATTTTTGATTAAAATTAGAAATGAGTTTTTAGTCCAATGGCTTTCTTGGGCACAAAAAAACCCCTACAAAATTGGCTTTTATTGTAACATAAAGAACTTAAAATGCTATAAAAAAAAATAAAAAACGCACTACGAGCAGCGCGTGGCGCGTGACGCTTAGCGCGAAGCTCGTGGCTCGCTGCTCGTGGCTCGCTTATGCTGCAGAAAGTATATTCAATAATCTTGCATACCTATCTACCCTGCTATTATGGTCATATTTATTGGCTTTAGGTATAATATAAAAGATTAAACTTCCATCCTTAGTTTCTACAATGTCTTGAATGTTCAGATCACTTAATCCCATTGCCGTTGTTTCAAACATTTGTTTTATATAAGCAGTATCATATTTCTTGAATTCCTTTGCAACTGATAACATAATGATCTCAAATAACGGCAAATAACTATCAAGCATATCTTTTCCATCAATATCTAAATATACTGTTTTTATATAGCCGGTATTCTCTGCTAGATCCTGATCGGTATAGTTAGATGAAAAGGAAAAGATCATATTATGTTGTGTATCCGTTATATCTATATTTTCTTTTTCGCACATACTCTTTATTTGAGATGGCTCATCAAACTCAAAGATATATACGTTCTTAAAGATACTTGATAAATTAGGATCACCCTCTGCTATTACTTCTGACCATATCTTAAGTTTTTTCATAAGTGTTTTTACGCGTACTGCATCTGGGCCAGAAATGTTCTTATCAATATTCAAAACAAGTTTTTTCCCTGACAGAACAACCGATGATATAAGTTCAACCATATGCTTATATAAAACATCAGGTTCTTCCCATTTATCAAAAAATGTTTTCTGATCGCTTACCGGTTTAGTTCCCATTCCTTTCCCAAAAAACAACCTATTTGTATATTGAAGAGCATCTTGTTGTTTAATATATTTTTCTACATCCTGTTTTTTAGCAGTTTCATGATCAAAAACATCACTTGCTTTTGAATTTCTATGCCCAAGGGTCAATACTCTGCTCATTAAAGGATGTTCATAAAGACTTTCCCCATATATTTCATGCAGTTTTTTTATGGCAAAAACCCTTGTTTCTGAACCCACACCTTTATACTTACAAGTATTATCCTCTGTTCTGTTCCACGGAGCTGTTTCCATAACGCTGACATTTAAAGATCTTTTTGTTGAAAGATCTACAAACGCCTCTATATCCTGACCATCAGAGGAAAGAACAAAAAAAACATCCTGCAGTTTTTCATCATTATTTTTCAAATACAACTGTATATCCGTAATATATGGAACATGCTCAGGATGTATCCCTCCTTGATAAGTGAACCATCTGTTTAAAGCTTTCGAAGATTTGCTCCTTGCCACAATATCTAGATTAAACGCATTCACTATTCTTAGATCTATTATATTTTTTCGATCAGTCGTATTATCCAAAACAGAAATACTCTCAGGCACACGCATATCTATTTCCTTATCTAGATCCGTAACCAGTTGTGAATATTTTAATTTGTTATCCATAAGTATTTTTTCAATACCTTTGTTCTTTTCTGCAGCCGTTTTTTGTCCTAAAGCATCTATAGCCTGCTTAACAATTGCTATACATTCATTGACCTGGTCTATTTTACTGAACAGATCATCTTTTTCGTATTGTGCTATTATTAGTTCTTTTCTTTTATTCAATTGTTTCAAAAGATCTTGAGTTTGTTTTTTTAGTTCAGCAATGACTTTATTATCCATAGTAAAATATAAAGCATCTCTTATATCCACAATACGTTCCATAACATCTTTCATTAGTTCGTCATGTGAAAGCTCTTTAACTGTCATTTTATCTAATATCCCCCTTAGATAAGTATAATTACTTGCATCTTCTGTTGGCTTAGTTCCAATACACTGTCTTATAATAGAATCTTCAGGTATATTTCCTCCTGCTGGAGAAACATCTCTAAGAATATGCAATAAATGTTCAATTACTTTAATTGCTTTTTGATCTTTCTGTTCTATGGCTTCAAGAAAAGCTTCTGCAAGCTGTTTTTCTATAAACGGTTTTAAAATAGGCAGCTCATATGCAAGATAACTGTTAAAAGTGCTGTCAGCATTTTTCCATGCCGGGTACGTATAGTTTATGTTCACCTGACGGACAAGAGGCCATTGCCTTATAACATCCAAAGGATCGTTACCGAACAAATAGTTCTCTGTCAATATTTGTCTTATCAATCTTAGATCCAGTGAAGTTAGAGGCCAGTTATCTGTAACTTTCAAACTTGGTGCAACATTAACAAAAACTGCATAAGTATTATTATCTTTTAAAACACCTTCTTTTTGTGAAAGAAAAACATCATCCAAGGCAAGATCACCTTCAATAATAAAAACTGTATTTTCTTTTTTTGATATTTTTTGTGTGGACGAGTTTTTTTCACCTGTCGAACCATTAACAAGAATTTCCACTTCTTCTCCTCTATCCAAAGCTATAAGAAGCTGTTTAATGGATTCAATTCGTGCATTGTATATTTGCGTCTCTGTTTTACCTTGTTCTCTTAATATTTTTTCCATTTTTAACGTTTGCCTATCTGAATCAATATAAATAGGCTCCATTCCTTTTTGAGAAAGTTCATTTGCAAATCTATGCGCAACCTCTATTTTCCCTCCTGATTGCGGTCCGGAGATCATAAGAAAGCCTCCCTTTCCATGAAATCTGTTAAAAATATTTTCTGTCTCTTTCTCAAAAAATACTTTATGTTTGCTTTCTTCTTTATCTATCAGGGCTTGATATAACCCTTGTTCATTGAACATCTTTAACCCTTCATTTGTCTCCGGCGCAAGTCCAAGCTTATTGTATCCTTGATATGGAACGTTCTTTCTGAAAAATCTCTGAAGATCTTTATCTCTGGCAATTTCCGCATCAGCAACTCTTGAAAGACTTAGTCTAAAAGCAGCATCCCTTAACGAAATATTGTATTGAGCAGCTATCCTGAAAACATCTTCAACTTCATTATATATTCTTTCCTCAAGCATTTCATTAACAGCCAAAAGTGTCCAGTATTTACCTTCAAGGTTTTGGAGCCATTCAAAATATGATACAGTTACTCCCCCGACATTCGCTAAAACATCCGGAATGACAAGGATCCCTCTTTTCTTTAATATATTGTCAGCTTGAGGCGTTGTCGGGCAATTTGCAAGTTCAAGCAATATTTCACAATTTATATTTTCAGCATTAGCTGCAAATATCTGGTTTTCAGTAGCTCCGGCTACTTTTATATTCGTATGAGTTTTCCAGAAAAACTCTGTATCTCCTTTTATTAGTTGTGAGCCAGGATGCACTTCAAAAAATTCTTTAGGTAATGTTTTAAGTTCAGGCCATCGACCATCTTTTCTGTGCGGCATAAATGAATCAAAAACAGACAGATTAAGTCCTTGAGGCAAATATAAAGTGTATGGAATGACCTTTACTTTTCCATCATCTCCTTTCTCAAAAGAAACATCCTGAAGCAGAATTATTTTCGCCCCTTCCTTATATAGATTTCTTATCTTATACTCCCCTACATTACCTGTTCCTTGTACACCTACAGTCAATTCTTTAATTTCTTTTTTTATAACAGCTTTTGTTTTTTCATTGTATTGTCCCATAACAACTGTATTGTCACTTTTAAGCAAAGCCTCTCTTACAGCTTTAAAAGCAAGGAACCCTCCATAACCTGTTGCTTCAGTACGCCCCAATGCCCCACCTTGTCCTACAGGTTTACCTGTAACAACTCCTAGTTCAGGTAAAAAATATTCGCTCTTAACATCTTTTTCCAATAACATGATAGCATGATCAAGCAAAGGCGTTTCCTGCAGATTTATTTTATCGCCATTTATGTTATCCAGATGCTCCAGCAATCTCTTTTGTAGGATCTTATCTGTTAGCTCACCATTTTCACAAAGCACTTTGATATGTTCTTCTACAAACCATGCCATCATTCTTGCGTCAGTACCTTTATCGGGAGCAGGAACATCAATAAATGTTCCAACAGCTTTTGCAACAGTAAGTTCTCTTGCAAAAGCTCTAATGATCTTTGCTTTGTCATTATCTGTATACTCTCTAAAAGGAACAAAAACATCTCCTTTGCCTCCTCCATAAGGAATACCTACAGTAGCATTCTTGACAGTCATAAGTGTAGCAAGGCCTACTGCTGTTTCTTTGGCCTCATCTAATGTTTCACCTGTACCAACGAGCCATCTCAATCCCCCTTTACCCGCACCTCTTGCACTATTCTGTAAAGCTCTGAAAGCCCAAAACTTTATTATCTCTCCATCATCCATTTCCAATTCAAAATTAACTGTTGTAACTCTTTCCGGAGAGAACATTTTATCTCTTAATTTTTTATCAAGTTGCATTTGATCAGCGATCCTTTGCATATTATATTCTGCTTGATCAAGAATACTCACAAGGTCAGGAACATCTATTGATGTTCCTGCATCATCCGATATAGTCTCATCTAAGATCCTCGCGTTGGTTTGTCTATAGTATTCTTCTTCTGTTATAGACTCATATGAAATATCCAATATATTGTCAAAGAACATGTCAAAGAAAACTTTTCCGTTTTTTCGTTGGACATAACAAGGGACCACTATTTCTCCATTACTATAAAATTTATTTTCAAAATCAATGGATAGGTTCACTCCATTTACTACAGGTTCAAAACAATGCTCCAGTTCATGTACACTCTTGAACATTCTTCTTATTTGTGCCATAAAGGCTTCTATTTCAGCAAAGCCTGAATTATTCTCAAAAAAAGATCGGACCTGAAGCATTTTATGATCATCTATACTAATATTTTGCGAAAAAACCGGTGTTTGGAGCATGAAAATACATGCAACAAATAAAGATATCCCTTTTTTAATTGTTTTTTTACTTTTCACTTTGATCCTTTCCTTTAATTTAAACACTATATATTAATAATTTTATGTTCTTATATTTATTTGCTATATCTTCGATGTTTTGTTTTTCTATCTGAGGGATTATTGTTAACACAACTGTTTTCTTAGGCCCTTCTTTGCCGAAACACAAGTCCACAAGATTATTTGTGTTAAGATCTGAAACACCATCTATTCTCCAATAACTTTCCATTAGATATTCCTTTTTAGAGGAAGTTATTCTTAAAAGTGCAAATAAAACAACTTCCAATATTGGTACATAAATATTTTCATGTTGTCCTCCTTGAATATCTAAGGCTGTAATATATGATCCATTCTGTATTGCTTGACTGAACTTCGTTATGTTTCTTTGGGCTGTGACAATAACAACATCATTTAAATTTGAATTACCGCTGGAAACCTTTTTGTTCACTGACTGTTCTAAGCAATCAACATCTCCTGCGATTATCTCTATTTCATCTAATATCTTCATTAAAACTTCATTGTTTTTGGATATATTCCTTAAAGGCCGTATGACATTTTCCATGATCAGTTCATTAACATTGTCATTAGATGATATCTCTGAATCTATTGCAATGACCATTTTTTTGTTTGGAGCATTATAACTTCTGTTTCTATTATTATTAGCTGTTATTATGAGCATCTGCACTAACTCTTCCAGCAATTTTTTGGTTTTGCCTTCAAATAATGCTTTCTTTTGCTGGGGAGAAAATGTGTCTTTTTGTACCTTCTTTGTCATGAAAGGTCTTTCCTTTATCTGTGCAATTTCCATAAGACTATCAATGAATTTTTGCTTTTGCTTGTTCTTTCTTTTCTTTCCATATGAAATAATGAACTGCTTAAATTTTCTATTATTTTTTATTGCCTCCACAATAGGCTTCATGATCTGTTCTTTATATGTAAGTTCTGATTCACTAGCACCTATTTGCTCTATCCACGGATAAAGATTATCCATAATACTGGTAAAAACCCTTTGTGCCTGTTTACGATCTTCTAAACCCACACTTAACATACCCGATAAACTTTCTGAAGCAGTTTGCCTTATATCCTCAGACCTTAAAGGACTTAAACATTTCACAAATGTGTCTATGGCATAACTTTCCTGCGTACTTGTACTATGTTCCGAAATGATCGCATGTTGAAGGAAAATACATCCCAAAGGATCATTTTCATCAAGAAGTTTTTTTCCTCTTACAATGTTATATTCAACTTCTTCTTCTGCCTTTTTATTTTTGAACCACCCTTGAAACATTTTTTCCAGTCCTTCTATCAAGGAAACAAACGTTCTCATCCATTTTATTACTTCTATACCTTTGGTTCTTTGCAAATTAATACCTTCATAAGAATATGCCTTCAAAATGTTCTGTGTTTCTGCTAATTTTTTCAAAGTGATCTCTTCTAATGACTGCCCTTTTTCTATTTCATGCGCTTCTTTTGCAGAAAGTATTAATGCCATTTCTTCTGCATGAAATCCTTCCAAAGAATCAACATCCAGCATTTTAACTGTTCCATTGCTATCAACTACCATCAATTGTTTTAGACTTTGATACCCTGTATGCAAAAAAGCCGTTGGTGTAATAACTGTATTTACTCCCAATATTTCCCTTGCTTTTCGCCTTTCTTGCGGCTTATTTCCTTGTGTTTCTATACCCCCTGCTGTTTCTTTCATGAAGGGTGATGCTTTCCCGCTAAAAACAATATCAAATATCTTTGGAAGAGGTTTGTTTATATCTTCAATGATCTCCATTAGTTTTATACGTATTTTTTCAAGCTTATCTACAGTGACCTCGCCACGACCCGATGAAAACGATCTGATAACATCACGCACTTTTTCCTGAAGAGTATCAAGGACATCTTCCGAAATAAGTTCCTTACCTGTTGTATCTGCTTTTTGTCTTTCTTCGCTTACCATTTTAGATAAGTTCTCTTCAACTAAATTAAGCCATTTCGTTTTATCAGCTGTCTCTGCTGTATTATTAATACTTGCCCATATATCCCTTGAAAACTTAAGCAATCTTAATCTGCTTGAGGCTCGTTTTTTAAACTCTTCTTCTATTCCAATGAGAGCTCCTATACCCTTTAATCCATTCCATGTAAAATCCTGTGGAATTGCTCCTATCATATAGATCGTATGATTATTGTTTTCATAAAAAACAAAATTCATATACTCAACAATGAACTCTGTAATACTTATAAGTTTAGGATGGAATCTATAATGTTGCTTTAATTTTTCTCTAATATTTTCCTGTGTAATTGGTTTTCCTTCTTTTTTTAGCTCTATTATAAGTATCTCCTTGAATTTCCTAGCCTCTAAGATGTCATGCTTTTCAGTATCCGCCATGTTTTGTGTTATTGGAAGTTCCTGTAATTGCATTAAACTATCTATCATAGCCGGTCCTTCCATTACTTTCATATTGGGCCAAAGAGGTGAAAACTCTTTATCGCCAAGCATAACCCTTAAAAAGAAATGCTCACTTCTGCCTACCAGCATTTTCAAACATGGTTCATAAAACGATAATTTGTAATTTTTTAGCAGATCTATTGCCTGATAACCATTTCCTTTTTTTGCCAAATAATCACCCATAAGAACAAGTTCTTTGTACTTATTTTGCTTAAGCCACTTAAGCATTTTTTCTAGCCTATCTGTTTGCCCATGTACTTCAGATGCAACAGCTTCCTTGTTAACAGTTCCATGTTTTATACGTTCAAGCCTTTTCGTGAAAAATTTTTCTAATTCCTTTAATCTTTCTAAATTATATTGAGTAGAACAAACATCAATTGTAATGAACTTTTTCTTAGGGATTTCCCTTATTACTTTTTTTGCAGCAGCAAAGGTAGAATAGACTCTCTCCTTATTTTTTCCGTTAGTTGCAATTATCAAAGAAATGTTCTTTTTCTTGGAAAGCAAAAGCTTTTCTTTTAATTCATCTGCAAGTTTCCCGTAAGAGATATTTCCTGCCCTTATAACAATAAGATCCTCTTTTTGTGTTTCACATTCTATCAAATATACCATGGGCTGTTGGTCATTACCTTTGAGCCAATTTCTCCAATATTCTTGCTGCCCTGTTAGAGGGTCAAAGGTTATTTTTCTGACATAATTAACAATAGCATCATCTATCTCTTTTCTTGTCAGATACCTTTTATTTTTCCTGCTAAGAAGATAATGTCCTGCAGGGGACCTAATAACACCAAATTTCATTGATATAAGCTTTGCAACAAAAGGAACTAAAATATTGTATATGGAAAATGCGAAAAATAAAATTACGTCATTTTTTGAAAACTCGGATACAAAAAAGACACTTCCCATGACCAAAAAAACAAAAAAAGATGGGAGACAGTAAGTAAGACTAACTGCGACAATTTCTGTCTTTACTTTGAGTTTTTTATGTATCATTTCATGCAGATAAATGATATATTGGAACATTTTTGGGACTCTCTTCATTACTATCGTATCAATATAAAGCTGTTTGGTCACATATGAATAATATGCGATCTTCCCTTTAGCATCATTATCGTATTCTACTATATCCTGAATATCCGCAATGGTTTTAAAAGGTTTAATAAGAGGCAATACGGTTGTACGCTTAGGCAAGAACATAGCTCTTTCAATAACAGCAGTTGTCAAAAGAGGGATGATCGTTGTAATGAACAAATACAAATAAAAAGCCTCTTTGATCCTTATACCTGACGAAAAAAGAAAAGGCGAGAACAGTATGCAAGCTACTACCCCTATAATCGCTCCTCCAGCCATCTTGTATGGTTCTGTGGCATTACCTTCAACTTCACCTGAACCATTTTCCTGTTCATATCTTCTCAATAGATCTTCATAATCACTGTTATGTTGCTTATCCTTTGAAAAAACAGGGTCCTGTTCCGTGTTTTTTTTCATTTTAGTATATATTGATATGCCGTTAATAGCTAACTTGCCATTTTCATATATTAATTTTTCTTTCAAGATCTTAAAAAACCTTAATGGATCTAAATAATCTCCCCACTCCTGTTTTTTATCTTCAAGAAGAAATGTTTCTCCTGTTTCTCTATCATAAACACCTATTTCATATGCATGCCATCCTGAATCATAAAAAACTTTACCTAAAGGAGTATTTTCCCAGGAAAGACCTTCGGACAATTGTATTAAAGTATCATCTTGCTCTACTGAATTTATGATAAGTTCCGAGTTTTCTGGGATAATATTCGATAATGCTTTCCATAATTCAGAAAACAAATGTTTTCCCCTATATTGTTCCTCTATGAATGTTAAACCTAATGTTATTCTCCATACACCATTTTCCTCAACAATATCTAAAACATCTAAAAACCCTGCTTCTTCTCTGGATGATTTATCTAGAAGAGCCAATACACCTTTTCCTTTTAAAGGAGAGTCCACTGTAACAATGAACTCTTTTCCTTGATCATCAGCTATAATTGTCCAATCTAGTTTATCTTTTATGATCTCAAAAGGTGTTTTGTGTTTTTGGGCAGGCGCTTTTTCAGATAAAGATATTTTCTTGATCTGCTTACACAAATATCTGTTTATCCTTTGAACATTTACATCTTTCCAGCTTTTGGGCAATTCTTGCTGTGTTTTTTCATGAGAAAAGAAATATCTTACCTGTAGTATCTCCTTGTCTGTCTTTACTTCTATGACTATTTGTTTCAGATCATCTGAAACGATCCAATTACAATCAAGATCAAGTTCCTCTTTCCAGCTTTGACATAGTTGTAATATTTCAGCTACTTCTACAGTAGTCAGAGCATCTTTTGGGATATTGCTGTTTGACTCTATTATTCGTTCAATGAGGATAGGCAATGCGAGATTATCAATTTGGTGATTTTTAAATAATGATTCTACTTGAAGTGTTTGTGTATTTATTTCAATATCGTTGTCAGCTAATAAAGCAGGATCTGCCCAAGATATTTCCTGAATAATAAGCGTGCTTATTATCAAGATACAAATACTTTTTTTTATGACTTTAATTATGCGCATATCAAATCCAAATAAGTTATATTAATTATTCTATTTAAAAAATTTTAAATTGCATATTAATATACTATATTTTCAGAATTTAATTGTCACAATAATGTAAAATTTAATTATAAATAGGGACAGACACCATTTTTATGTGTAAAAATTATGGTATAAAATGGTGTCTGTCCCTATTTTAGAGGGAATATCTGTTAAAGCAGGCTCTTTGAGTAAAAGCTTTTTTTTCTCTTTGATGTAATTTTTCTTTTGGTATGCCTATAGGTAAAAGTGTTTTTATTTTTTTGCTTCCAGGTAAATCTATTATCTGGGCTATTTTTTCTGCCCTTTTTTCTAATCTTAGCCATCCATCTATCCAAACTGTTGCATATCCTAAAGCAGTTATTGCAAGCATTATATTTTCAACTGCTGCTGCACAATCCTCAACACTAAAAGAGTACCCTTCATATACTGCTTCCGGATCCTTATCAACTATACACAATATAATAGCTCTTGCATTTTTCATTGCCTGCATTGTGTGCATTTGACCTATTTGAAAAATTTTTTCTCTATCATCTACAATAACAAATTCTGTAGTTTGAGCATTTTTGCCTGATGGGGCCTGAAGCCCTGCTTGAACTATCTTTAAAAGATCTTCTTTTTTAACAGGATCATCGGTATACTCTCCTCTATAACTATGTCTTTTTTCTATTGCTTCAAAAACTTCCATAATTTGTGCCTCCTTGTTTCGAGCTGCGGGTAAAGAGCCACGCGCAGCTCGAAGCTAGTGTCTAAATCCATCATACTTTACGATTTACAATATGCGCTTTGCTATTCTCTTTTACCGTTTCCCTAAAAAACCCTATTTCACTTCTGCCATCTGCCTTCAATCGTTACAACAATTACAATTATATCATATAAGGAAAAAAACACAGTTTTTTTTCGTGAATTCGCTCTAAATGCCATGTTTTTAGTATTTTTTGTATAATTATGCTGATTTTGATATATAATAATATTATGGGAAAGAAAGAAAAATATGTTAAAATTGGAACATCACTTTTGTTAGCTATAACATCTTTGACCTTACTAGCTTATAGTCAGCAAGATCGTTCAAAGCAAATACAACTCATGGGAAAGACCTTAACTTCAACACAGCGTTTTGAAACAGGTTTATCCCCAAGCCATATTAACTCTCCTGGCTATGAGGAAGTTAGTTTTTTATACGATTGTGCTGTGAACGCACTTATATATAAAGCACTTGGTGATCAGGAAAATGCTGAAAAGATCATTGATTTTTTCTATAAAAAATATACTTTTGCAAAAACTCAAAATACCATACCTTTTGATGCAAATAATATCTTAGGAATAACTAAAAAAATAGATACCGATAACCCTGAAAAACCAATATACTCTCTTTTAAATTCCATAGATATTTCATCTACTAATGAAAGCGGCTCAGGGATATTGGAATATTATACAACTCCAGGCCCTATAGCTTTTTTGATAATGGCTATGCTTCAGATAAATATAGATAAATATATAGAATTTGCGAGTGCACTAGGTGATGTTCTTTTGTTTTTCCAGAATAATTCAGGTGGCATCACAGATGGCAACAGAGGTGCAGATATAGTTAATACTGAGCCTCATATGGATGCTTGTGATGTTTTTCTTATGTTATATGATATCACTGGAAATGAAAAATGGAAAAAAGCTTATGACAAAGGCATATCCTGGTTCTATTCCAATGTTTATGAAAAAGATAAAGGCATTATATATCAAGGGATAACTGAGTCAATGCCTTCACAAATATTCGCAACAGACGGATATTCCTGGACAATGGCATCACACGAAGCCGATAATTTCTCTTCTGAAGAAATAAAAATGATCACTGAAAATATGCTTGAAAAAAGTTTAGTTAAGATCACTTTTATAAAACCTAATAAAAGCGAACAAACTGCTATATTAATTGATTTTAGTACTCCTGAGGAATTCTATATTTCATTTGTTAGAAAAGGTTTTCATCCTATGGGTTCTATTGAATGGACAGCAGGAGTGGCTCTTGCCCTGCAAAAAAATGCTGTGCGTTTATTCGAAAGAAAAGATATGGAAACTGCTATGTTTTATAAAGCTCTCGCAGAAGAACTTATTGATAATTGTCTTTCATGTTTTTACAAATTCAATAATGGAATACTTTCTTTTTACGCTTCTGCACAAAATACACCAATAGCTCCATTTGGATACGTAAAAAATGTACATAAAAACAATATACGTTTTTCATGGAAAACCCCGTATTTCCTGGCAAAAGACCGAGCAGAAAGGATCTCTTTGATCGGAGGAAGTCCTATTAGTTTTTGGATAGTTTTCCCTATAAAAGGGTTAAATCCTTTTATCCTTAATGATAATTACAAAAAAATATACGATAAAATACCATTAACTGAAAATTCTCAATCACAAGCTAAAGAATATCTTGATTCTGCTACAAAGGATAGACTATATAGTGAAACCCCTCTTTATATGAAGGATGTAATGGAAGAGATCCTTGTTGAACCCAGATATTATAATATGATCATGTGGGAGGAGATAAATACAGGATATGAGTTAAAAGAGCAAGGCCAAATATCTCTTGCAGAAGAGCATTTTAAAAAAGGTCTGTACTGGTCTTATAGAACTATTCATAACAAGATCTGGTCAAAATTAGCCAAAAGAGAGAACCGTTTAAAAGAAGAAGAGTTTCATGGGATCATTTTTTATCCTTGGGGAAAGATAGGCACAGATAAAAATACTGATTATAGTTCAATAATGAAATTTCCTCTTTTAAATGAAATGGGAACAGCTTTTTTTGGAGCAATAACATGCCTTTTCGAACTTGGCGATAAAGAAAAATGCAAAGATCTCATGAAACAATTAATAATGGATTTTCCTTTACACCAAATTCCTGTGGCAAATGAGAACAAGCAGACAAAACAACCAGAGATCATAGGTTTTTGGAATGCTATTATATCTTGGGACCAAAATCCTACTTGGCTAGAAAAAAATACTCAATTGCAGGAATTATTCAGATCTCTTGTCAGTGAAAATTATAAAGAAAAATATGCACCTGAGATCATCTATATCTCTATACCTGATAATGAAGAAGCCTCTTATGTGATTGATGAAAAACTATCAAAAAAATACGTACTTTCTCCACCAAAAACTATTTCCAAAGAAGCCCCTTTGTCCGATAAAATTTCTCCAAAAGTTTTTCCATTTAGATCAACAGAAGCTAAACTTTCCAATAAATATGTTGATTATAATTCTGAAAATTGATGATTAGTTATTAGTAACTAGTGATTAGAACGGTTAATAGAACTTCTTCCTTTTCAATAATATCATTTAGGACGTTCCACAGGCTTTTTGGCGCGCAGCTCGAAGCTCGCGGCTAAATCCATCATGCTTTACGATTCGCGATTTGCGCTTATGCGCTTTGCTATTCTCTTTTTACTTTTCACTTGAAGGCACTCGCTCACTCCCCGTTGGTCCATAACTCTTTCGTTAGTACTAAAAGCACTTTTCCTGTCACAAGTCCCAAGATCATTCCTCCAATAACATCTGATGGATAATGCACTCCATCATAAATACGTGAAAGTCCTATTAAGGCGGCTATAAAATAAAACACCATTGTGTATTTTTTATAAAAATGTGCTGCAATGATAGCAAAAGTAAAAGCTAAAGCTGTATGTCCGCTTGGAAAAGAAAAGGAATCCATCATATGTCTGATATTCACGTTTATTATGTTATTATAAGGACGATTGCGCTGAACTATGTTTTTTATAAAGGTATTGAGAAAATAGGCAGTGTTCATACCTGCAAGAAGAGTGATAGACACAAGTTTATCTTTTTTGGTAAAAAATATCAGGCAAAAAGCTAAAACAAAAAGAATTCCTTTTGAGACAAGCATATCAAAAGATTGTGCCATCATATCAAACCAGGGATTTGTTCCGCATAAGTTAAGGGTCCTAAAAACTGAAACATCTAAGTGTTTTAAAAGCTCTATCATATGTTGCCTCCATTATTTACGCTTCAAATTTTTGTAGGGGCGTATTGCAATACGCCCCTACTCTGAAAACATGTTAACCCCAGCTACACCCATCTAACCACCTTATCTATACTCTCTCTTTTTTTCTCAGGAACTTTTTCATCCGCAGAATATCCAAGTGCAATAAATCCGCATAAAGAAACACCTTTAGTGGTATTCAAAATTTTCTCAGCATTTTTTTTATTGAACCATCCAATCCAGCATGTTGCAAGTCCAATGTCTGTAGCCTTAAGCATAAGATGATCTGTTGATATCCCCACATCAATATAATGATATGGGATATTCTTGATCAACCCTCCTGCAATAGTATGTGTAACAATATCTTTTTTTATACCTACTGCTATTAGAACAGGTACTTTTTGTACAAAATTATTTATCATTCCTCCAAAACATTGTAATTTTAATTGTTCTAATATTTCTTTGCTTGTAACAACGAAATATCTCCAAGGCTGTTTATTACACGCTGATGGAGCTAAAAGCGCTGCATTAATGATCTGCTCAAGTTTTTCTTTTTCAACTTCCTTATCAAAATAATTTCTGCAACTGTATCTTTGTTTAAATAATTCCATTGACCCCTCTTATTCTGATGTGGTGACCAGTGACCAGTGACCAGTGACCAGTGACCAGTGACCAGTGACCAGTGACCAGTGACCAGTGACCAGTGACCAGAGATCGGAAGAG
>JAQVOV010000141.1 GCA_028702395.1 Candidatus Omnitrophota bacterium | reverse complement strand
TAGCCGGCCCCATTTCATTTATCTTTTGAGCCATCCTGGCTTCTTCTACTTCATCCAGTGTAAACGGCTTATTGACCGAAAAAGAAAACGATAGCACACTTGTTACAATTATTGTTAAAGCAAGAAACCCCAGAATTATTTTTGAGAACTCTCTCATTTATTATCCTTTGCACAAACAGATAGGTCTGCGATCACTATTGGGCAGACACGTAGGTCTGCCCCTACTTTAATAAACTTGTAATGAATTTAAACAAAGGAACTGCTTCAACAGGCGTTTTATTCCCTATTATCTTTACTGCCAGGGCACCAACTGCATTACCAATAAAGCCTGCTATATCAAGCGGGAGATTTTTTGCAACTACACACGATGTTATGGAAAGAAAAGCATCCCCTGCACCTGTTCTATCTACTATCTCGTTTGAAAAGATAGGAATATCTACAAATCCTTTTGTACTGTCATAGACACACGCCCCATTGTGTCCTCTTGTAACAATTACTTTTTTACAGCTAAGTTTTTTACTGATATCCTTTATTAGATCTTTTATGTTTCCATATTTATCATGCATGGCTAACCTTATTTCAGGTTCATCTATACAAACATAATCGCATTTTTTATATTTAGTAACAAGATTATATCCCATATTGGCACTATTACTTTGAGCATTAACGCACAGGAATTTTGATCTTTTACAAAGGACAGAAACTATTTTTTCATTAATAAATCCATGTCCGAAATCTGCTACGATCACAACATCATATTTAGGTAATTCTTGCTCAAGATAAGAACAAATACTCTTTGAAATATCATCAGGAAGAGGACTATCATCAACATAATTTATTTCGAACATCTTGTTTAAAAATGCCGGGTTCACGAATCTTCTTTTAACTACTGTAGGAACATCTTTTCTGACAAATAGTTTCTTTGATATATTGGAAAACAAGTTTTCATCAACAAACTTTTTATAATTATTCTTTGTGCCCAAAACACTTACCAAATGCACTGTTTTTGCGAAATTAGCAACATGTTTTGCAACGGCAAGTGCTCCACCTGTGAAAGTCTCTTCTTTGAGATATTTTGTTGAAATAATATCGTCTTTTGAAGGTTTTCCCATTCCCATACAATAATGATATTCATCTATTATAATATCACCAATAACCAAAACCTTTAAATTTCCTATTCCTTTGAGTATATCTATGACGTTTTCTGCTGATATTCTATTTTTGAACTTTTTCAAAAACACATCTGCATCTTTAGGATAGACACTGAAATATTGATTGAGCAAACTTGATGAACTAAAAGCAATATCTTCTGTAAAAAGAATTTTTCCTTTAACTGATCTAACAGCATCTTCTTCATCATATATTTTACCTGTAAGATCTTCTTCTTTTTTCTTGTAATCACTTCCTTTACAATATACAGCCGGTTTAAGTTTTTTTATCGTATTAACTGCTGTAGGCCATTTGTTTATTGCAACATAATCCACACAAGAAAGAGCGGCTATAGATTCTGCTCTTAACCGCTGATTAAAAACAGGTCTGCCGGGACCTTTATTGACATGTTCATCTTTTGTAATAGTTACAATCAGGATATCTCCGTGTTTTTTTGCTGCTTCAAAATGTCGTATATGCCCAGGATGTAAAAGATCAAAAACGCCATGACTTAATATGATTTTTTTCCCCTGTTTACTTAACTTTGCTGTTATTTTTGCAAGTTCTTCAATATCCTTGATCTTGTTCATTATTTTCTCCCTTTATAAAGTGTTATCTGTTATTTGTGTGAGTGTGTGTAAATGAAGGTCCTAAACACAGTTCTAAAAAACCTTTTCCTGAAAACATTAACCTACTCACACTAATAACACACACTAATAACTAAGCCCATTTAACTCAAGTATTTAAACCACCCTTCAGTCTCTTTTTCGATTTTCTCAGGCGTCCATACAGGTGCCTGCTTCCAATAATCTATATTTTCCAGCATTATATTAACACCTTTGTCAAATGCAGTTTTAGGACTCCAGCCAAGCATAGATCTTATCTTGGAAATATCTGCATGCGTCCTATCCGGTTCACCGGGTCGTTTAGGTATATATTCTTTTTCTCCTCCTAAAAGTTCCACTAAACGGTTCACACTCTGCGGACTACCGGTACCAACGTTAAACACTTCACAAATGATATCACTTTGAGCACTCATTATAAAAGCATTAACAACATCCTTAACAAAAACAAAATCTCGTGTTTGTGTTCCATCTCCTACTACCGTATACTTTTTGCCTGCAAGTTTCTGTGCTAAAAATACTCCAAAAACAGCACCATATGTTCCAGATGTTCTTGACCTTGGACCATAAACATTAAAAAGCCTTAGAGAAATTACAGGTAATCTATAGACTTTGTTCCAATGAAAAGCATATTGTTCGCCAATATTCTTTGTTAAAGCATAAGGATATTCAGGTTTAATGTCAGAGTACTCCGAAGTAGGGAATTTATCCGGTATCCCATAACAGGAAGATGATGCCGTATAAATGACCTTTTTAACCCCCGCAAGTCTAGAGGCTTCCAAAACATTGACTGTTCCATTGACATTGGAATTATGATATGCTAGCGGGTTTTCTATTGAAGGAACAATATCAGCAAGTGAAGCTAAATGGAAAACATATTTAACATCATTAAAAAATGGCCTTATTTGATCATAATCAGATATATCTTTTTCAAAAACCTCTAAATTATCAGATCTAAAAGTTTCCAAATTTTCCCTGCGGCCTGTTGAAAAGTTATCTAGAACAATTACATGATAATTGTTTTTGATAAGTTCTTCTACTAAATGACTGCCAATGAATCCCGCTCCGCCTGTTACTATGACCTTTTCCATTTAACTCCTATAAAATATTATTAAGTAAAAAGGCAAAAGTAAAAAATCTGTTGTCATTGTGGAATCTTGCCTTTTTTCTTTGTAGGGGCGTATTGCAATACGCCCCTACAAAAACCTCTTTCAGAACCATCCACACTTCTTCCTTTTTACTTAAATTTCTTTTCCCTACGAACTCCCCTGTATCCTCACCTTGATCTGTCTCTGTCCGGTTATAAGTTTTCCTGAAGAAGTATATCCTTCACCTGATTTAGAGGTTATTTTCCCCTTACCATAACTATAATTCGAAACAGGCTCTTCTGGTATTTCTTCTTCTGATTTTTTAAGCAATACTGCTGCATCAGTCTTATCTCTATTCCGTTTTCTTGATTCAAAACTCATATAATCATTAGCTTTATCCTGATATACCCCTCTTGTCAAGTTCTCCAAAGAACTCGCCAGATCTTCCCGGTCTAAAAGTCTTAAACTGGTTATTTCTTCTAACAATCCAGCTTTATTTGCTGTATCCGCATAAGCTAATCCCAGAACATAATGTGCATCAAGATTTTCATTATTAACATCTATTGCTTTTTTAAGTTCAACAATGGCTTTGCTCTTGTCTTTTACCCCTATAAGATATATCCACCCAAGCGAAAAATAGTATTCATCTTTATCAGGATCTATTTTTGTTGCCTTAGAAAGATAATTTATAGCATTATCGTATTGACCTAATTTGTAACAAACTGTTGCCATGTTAGCATAAGCTTCTGTATAAAAAGGATCTTTTTTCATTGCTTTAATAAAGAACTGTATCCCCTGTTTTAAAGTATCAGGCTGCATTGACAGAATAAATCCAAGGTCACTATAAATAACAGCCTCGTCAACACCTTTTTCAAGAAGCTCCCAGTAGATCTTCTCTGCTTTTATATAATCGTTTTCTTTAAAACTCTTAAAAGCCTCGCTTTTCAAAGATTCTATATCTTCTTGCGCATATGTCTTTATAATTCCAATACAAACACACATAAAAAAAAATACAACTAATAGAATTAAAGAAGTTTTCATATTATACTGCAATGAACATACGTGAAATTAACATATTGCACTGCATATCCCCTTCTGCTTTAGCTGGTGGAATGATCTCTATATTCTCAACTTTGGTCGGCTTTTCATTAGTACTTAGTTTATATAAAAAAGTGACAATATTATCCATAGTTCCTGTGCAATTCAAATTAACTTCATATATTGTATATTGCTTAGTATCTTCAATGTTCCCTGATGGATTAA
>JAQVOV010000140.1 GCA_028702395.1 Candidatus Omnitrophota bacterium | reverse complement strand
TTATGAACAACAGCAAGAAGAGCTTGTTAAAAAATTAAAACAATTAAAGAGTGATCCTAAATTAATGGATGAAATAGACCTTGATCAAGACGGAAAAGTGAGCTTAGAAGAATGGGATATTGCCAGAAAAAAAATAGAAATGGAAGTTCTTAACAGTTCTATCAAAAAGGTTTCAGAAGACCATGCAGATATACTAATAGGTAAACCTAAACAGCATGGGTTATTTATTTTATCTGATAAAAGCGAAAAAGAATTAATAAACAAGTTTTCGATAGTTTCTAAATTATGTATTATAGGAGGACCGATCATCTGTTGCTTGGGGGTACTATATCTTTTATGCTATTTCAAGATCAATATTTAAGATAGAAGCAAGAAGCAAGAAGCAAGAGAACTCTATATACGAGTTATCTTTAAATCAATTAATTCTAGTCACTAGTCACTAGTCACTAGTCACTAGTCACTAGTCACTAGTCACTAGTCACTAGTCACTAGTCACTAGTCACTAGTCTCTAATACAAAAGGGGGTATTATGTCGTTAGTATTTCTTATTCTTTTAGGTTTTGTTGTTATTGGTGTAATAGGATTATTTGTATCTATTTATAATGGTCTTATTATAGTGTCAAAGAACATTGATAAGGCATGGGCAAATATCAATGTTCTTTTAAAACAAAGACATGATGAGATCCCGAAACTGATCAAAACATGTGAAGCATATATGCAGTATGAAAAAGGAACCTTGGAAAAACTTACAGCTGCACGTACAGCTTGCATTAACGCAAAAGGGGTTGGGGCATCTGCAAAAGCAGAAGGAGAGTTGAACGGAGTTTTAAAAAGTTTATTTGCTGTTGCTGAAAATTATCCTGATCTAAAAGCAAATCAGAATTTTATACAGTTTCAAAATAGAGTAAGTTATTTGGAAAGCCAAATAGCAGATAGAAGAGAATTTTTCAATGATTCTGTAAATCAATATAATATCAGGATACAGCAATTGCCGGATGTTTTTGTGGCTAATATGCTGAATATGAAAGAAAAAGAGCTTTTTAATATTTCAGAGGAAGACAGAAAAGATGTTGATGTGGATTTTAAATTGCCTTAGTTAGAAAAGCAATTGCCTACAAATAACAAGAAAAGGACCTTTATATATGCAAATTAACGCCATGGTCTTGTATTTAAATATTATCATATATAACTATTAATTACATAACCATGACATAATTGTGACATATACAGTATCATTATATGCTATATTTGCATATAATGATCATTTCAATACCGCGAAAAAATAGATATAAACCTATAAAAAAGATATTTACTATCTTTTTTATAGGTTTATTTTTATTTAATGCAACTATTGCGCACCCACTTGCCCCGCCATTGAAACTTGCCGGAAAGTCTGGAATGAAAGAGCTCCAAGAGGCTCTTTCATTAGCACATGCAAAAACTATAGAAACATATATTGTAGAAAGAACAAAGGGTTTTAATGCTCAAGAAAGCAATGAAGACCCTTTTCGCTGGGATCTTATAGGAGAAGGTTCACAAAAAAGAGTAGGGGTTTTAATTGTTAAAGTACAAGGGCTATTAGAAAGATTCGGCATATATACATATGTTCTCCAAAAGGATCGAAAACCTATCATTTATGTTGATGCAGATCATTTTTATGATGAGAAGAAACTTAAACAAGCAAAAGATCATGCAGCAAAATTATTAAAGAAAGAAAATGCACATCAAACTATAAGAGAATTCTCTAAAAATTTTGAGTTTGTTGCAGAAATATCTGATGATGTAACAGGGACAATGGATGTTACTAAATGGAGATATAAAGGTAAAACTCTAAGATTGCCAAATGGCGCAAAGCTGGTCCATGGAAAAATGTATATTTTAAAGACATCTTATCATGATGATGATCTTTTTGATGTTTTTATTGAACCTCAGGAAAGACTTCTAAGAGAATTGAACCCGGAGAATAAGAACCCTTATTTGCCTAGTTTTTTAGGCTTTGTTGATACTCCTTCAAGGTTAGGGTCATTCATGGACAAACAATCCATTCTTTTCGAATTTATTGATGGAAAAAATCTTTATGAGTATGTGGAGAGAGAACTATTCAGAAAAACCAAAAAAGACAGGGAAGATGTTCTTGAAAAGATCATTATGGAAATATTGAAAGGGTATAAAAAGACTTTTCATGATAAAGGTTATGTTTTTGGAGATATTAATTCAGGATGCGTTGTTATATCAGAACATGACAACAACGTTCAAAGAATAACTTTTGTTGATCTTGATACTCCGACAAAATTAGATGGTGAAGGATATGATGATCTGATCAATAGGCAGAGAAAAGAAAGGCGAAAGGTTTCTCTTACAAGCAAAGATGGTACCAATAGAAGAGGTTCCGGAGTTGCAACCAGGGATCTTTGTTTACCCAGAGATGATGTTTTTGCTTTAACAACATCTTTCTTACAAGTTATAGAGGTTTTTGATGAATTTGAAAAAAAACAATCAAGCACTGGAGTTTCCAGTGAGTATATAAAAAAGCTTAGAAAAGTTTTGAAAAAATACAGGACATTAGCATCCAGGCATGAGCTAAAAGATGGGGAAAACCTTATACGAAGACTTATTATAGAGCTAAGAAAAAGTTTTAGAACACAAAATGCAAAACAAAAACCAGCCAAACAGACAAGAACCCCTTTGACCTTGGAAGAATTCAACAAGGATTTTAAGATGGAAAGAATTATATCAGAAGATGGGTTTTTAGCTGTGATAAAGTATAAATATATCGGAAAGACAAGAGATTTGCCAAATGGGGCAAAGTTAAGGAAAGGTAACTATTATATTTTAAAAGCAGCAAAAAAGGGGGAGCTTTCCAGATTTGAAATAATGTTCAATTCTTTACCGGATGTTTATAGCAGGATCAATCCCTGGAATAGCAATTATGGTCTGCCTGAATTTATAACATCCATAAACTTGGATGGAACTTTCGAAAAATTTGGAGGGCAAGGTCTTTTATTTGAGTTTGTTAAAGGTTATAGTTTAGGTTCATACGAAAATCTTGAGTGGCTAGATACGGTTGATAAAGAAAAAACGGTTTTAGATATAGCTAAGGAAGTGCTGTCTTTATATCAAGAAATATTCATTGATAGAGGGTTTGTGCATGGAGATCTAGACCCTAGCGGGATCTTCATTGAAGGTGATAATATAGGATTAAAACAAGTACGGTTTATTGATCTTGATACCCCTAGTCCGATAGATCTTGACGGACAAAACCTTCAAGTCATTCGGTTACAACGAACTTTTTATAAAGATGAATTTGCTCCGCGTGATAGACCTCTCAGGACGATCTATCCTGAAGATACTGCTGAAATGTGTTTGCCCAGAGATGATGCTTTTGCTCTAGCAAAAAGTTTATGGGGTTTTATCAGTGTAGCATATTATCAAGAACAAGAGCCTGTTTTTATTCAAACATTAAAACAAAAATTGCTTTTTTGCATGAAAGAATCTTCAGAAGATGAGACAGCGGATGATATTTATTTAGTTACAAGATTGATAAAAGATATTGAAAAATTAACAGAGGGTTTTTCAGAAAAGAAAAATAATTCACAAAAAACAGGGTCGCCTGCAAGCTTTTTGGTAGCCTTAAGAGATAACGATTATCTTTTGATCCAGGCCTCAACAGATGGGATCTCTGTTAAGGATATGATGCGTTTCAGAGAACCTTATGTTCAAAGAACGATACAAAAAGAATTTGAGATCCTGAAAAGTTTAGGTATTTTAACTGCTGTGAAAAACAAGCCAGGTGTTTATGTTTTATCAGTAATGATGAAAAAAACAGATCACAATGGGCAGAGCGATCTTAATGGCACAAAAACACTTATAAATGCTATAAATGATATTAAATATCAGGCTGGTATTAAAGGGGAAGAAAAACCTTTGCATAGATATGATATCCCTAAGGACAAAAGGGAAGTTGTAAGAGAACTTGTTAAAATGACTGTTTTGCATTATACAGAAAATAACAAGCAAGGTGTTACTCGTAATAGTGATAAAGTTATGTGGCATATTGTAGAAGAAGCGCTCATTCCTTTAGCACAAAGAACATCTCTGGTAACTCAACTAAACAAATTTTTCAGGGAAAATGATGTTAATGAAAAAATGTATATTCT
>JAQVOV010000139.1 GCA_028702395.1 Candidatus Omnitrophota bacterium | reverse complement strand
TTCAGGAAAAGAGATCTCTCCTGTTTTTTCTGATTTTTCAGGGGAATTAGGTTATGACCAGATCACAGTGACACATGTTGCAACAACACCAGAGAATATGGATAAGATAAGAACATTGCTGCAGCAATATAATAGAACCGATATAGAAGTTATAACCTATCAACAAGCTGTAAAGCTAAATGACTATTATAAAGCTTATTATGAAAAAATGTTCTTTGAGGGGAATGAGCAGGACTTTATTATTGCAAGTGATGGGGCATATGATCCTTTTGAGTATTTTGAGGAGCATTTTTCTTTTATAGATAAAGAGCTCCTTGATAAAAGGATAGAAGGTCTCGATCTTTGGCAAAAGAGAGTCGAAGAAAATTCTTTTGAAGAATATGCGGTCATTCCAGATGTTCATGGCGATGTGAATGCTTTAAACAGGGTTTTGGATGATCTATCCAAAAAGGGAGTAAAGAAATTTATCTTTTTAGGGGATTATTTTGATAGAGGAAAAAATAATTTGGAAGTCTTTGAAAGGGTTAAGCAATTAAAGGAACAAGGAAATGTTGTTTGTCTAATGGGCAATCACGATGTTATGTTCATTAAAGCTGTTTTATATGAGGACTTTGAATGTTTTGAAAGATGGTTCTATAATGGAGGCTATGCATTTTTAGATAATGTTTTTGGTGAAGCTATTATATATGAGGAAATAGATGAAAAGTCATTTGAGAGAATTATCTCAAATGAAAAGATGCAAACTATTGCTAAATGGCTTTTAGAAAATCTGGATCTTTATCACATAACGGATACAGGTGTTATGTTCATTCATGCAGGAATGGATATAAATGATTATTTCTTTCCAGGAAATATTGAGATAACCTATGATGAACAGTTTGGTATTAAAGCACTGGAGCTTATGCAGAAAGATCTGCGGCTGGGAGGAGTTCTGGCTAAGAGAGTGATCTCGTATCTGGATGAAGATTATGATTCTATTGTTTGGGTTAGAAATAGGTGGTTAACTGTTTTTGATAGGATAGGGGATCCTTCTTTACTGGTTGATGCTGTACTTGATCAATTAGGAGTGAATATGATAGTTTTCGGACATACAGTACAAAAAGACAATATGCCTAAGATCATAGATGATCGTATCATGGGAATAGATCTTGCTATGTCAGAGGAGATGAATGAAGGAAAGGGTACAGGAGGATTTGGTGTTTTTTCAGGTAAAGGAATTTTTATTGATAATTTTAATTTTGACGGAACAATTCAAGACAATGAACTGCTAAGTAAAGAAGCTTTGTTAGCCCAAATAAAAAAAGAGAAAGAATTGTTGAAAAGAAAACTGGATAAGGAATACAAGGTTGCCTCAGGATATCCTGTAAGGTCGAATGTTCTAGAAGGGGTTAATGCTACAAAGCTTTCAGGAGGGCACATTGCCTTTAAAGGGACTCAACAAGAAGATGTGAATTCAGACAAACTTCTTTCTGATAGTACGGATATTGTAAAAAAGGTCCTAAATAATATATATCCTCAAAATGCTTCTGCAGATACTGATGATGCTCAAAACACAAAGGTCATAGCTATTGGAATTAAAGATATATCTCAAGTAAAAGCTATTGCAGATTCAATAGACACAATGGAAAAAAAGAAACTTCTCCAGCTTATAAGACAGGCATTATGGGGAAAGGTTTCGGAAATGGATCTTGGTAATATTAAGTTCATATTTTTTGAGGATACTCTTAAAGGGAGAGCGCAGATGTTCTCTGCTGCGGAAAAAGCAACAGCTAATACAAGAACAAGTACAATAGTCTTTTCAAGCGATCTATCAATACGTTTACAGCAGAATGTGCTTTATTATGTACAGATAGATTCCAATGAAACTATTGTGCCTGTTACGAATTGTGCTATGACAGGTTTGGCTATTTTGAATTATTTTGATATTGTCAATAATAAAAATCCTCAAGAAGAAGATCTTAATAAAGCAATTAACTTAATTGCTTCAGGCATTGCCAGTATTATAGGAGCATATAATCAGATAAGTATAGCAGAGTTAGCTAAACAGATAATAGATGAAAATGGGAAACTGCTTCCTTCAGGAAGCATTCTTTTAAAGATAAGACCTGTTGACCCGCAATATATTAAAGAAGCTTATGAAAGAGAGCTTATGGTGCTTAGGTCTGCGTAATTGTGTCGTGGGTAATGGGTAATGTGTAGTGAGTAATGTGTAGTGAGTAATGGGTCTACTGGACTTGAGCTACGTGCTTCGCGCCGCGAGCTAAAGGAACGTCATGAATAGAGTTAATAGGGGTTAGAAGTCAGATATCAGAGGTCAGAGGTCATAAAAGTTAATATGGCCTTATAAGGAAAAAGTAAAAAGTAAAAAGTAAAAAGTAAAAAGGAAAAAGGTAAAAGTAAAAAGTGTGGAATGTTCTGGTGAAAAAACTTATCATAAATAACACGCCTGAAAATTGTTATTAACTGAAAGACTCACGACACATTACGCAGTACTCAATGACACAATCTAGCTTGGTAAGGCTTGTGCCATGTCACAATAGGCAGGAGAACCAGACATAGCTGTGTTTCCACCTGCATTGCCTTTAGGGGTAACTAGACACAGAACTATCTGGCGAGTTCCGGCTGGTTGTGTGCCACACCAGATTCCTGGAGTATTAGTTGAACCTAAATAAATCCCACCAGATTTACATACTTGCAAAATAGCTTGCTCAGCATTAAGTTTCACGAATCTTATTTTAGGCTCGATATAAGAATTTTTTTGTTTCATAAAAATACTATAGCACAAGGGGGGGGGGATGTCAATTGTGCCGTGTATTGCAAAACAGAAATCAGGTAATTTTATAGGGTTATAAATTCCGGACCGCTTGCCTGGTAGGCATTTCAGTTTTGATGGCCAGAAAAAAAGATAATAAACGAGCACGATAAAAAAAGACGTATTATAATTAACTCGCCTGAAAATCGTTGTTAACTGAAAGACTCACGACACATTACGCAGTACTCAATGACACAATCTAGCTTGGTAAGGCTTCTGCTGAATCACAAACATTAGGTGTCCATATCATTCTTGTAATACCGCCTGCTCCTCCTTTTGGAGTATAACGGCAATCTGGGCCACCTGGATAACCGGCAGAGGTTGAACACCATATATTCGTAGTATTTGTAGACCATAAATAAACACCACCTGCTTTGCAAACTTGGACAAGAGCTTGCTTAGGATCAAGGACAATTACTTTTATTTTGGGGTGTATGTATTTTTTCATCTTGTTTATGCTTGAAATTATAAAATCAAGAAGGAATTGAGCTAGTTGCTGTGTCCCAAGCTGTTCCTTTTGAGTTGCCCTTATTTGGTATTGTGCATACGAATGTAATAGGGCTTTTAGCGCCGCTCATGCAAACTGTGTTTCCAGCAAAAAAATAAATACCGCCAACTACGCAAACTTGCAAAACAGCTTGGCTAGGTTTAAGTTCTATGTTCTTTATTTTAGGAGGAACGTATTTTTTCATGTTTAGCAAATTTCCTATTTTTCTTAAAAGTATAATTTAAGATTATCATATATATGACCAAAAATCAACTGGAAACAACAAAAATAAAAAAGAGATCAATAATGTATCATTAAAATATAGCATAAGGTATTAAAACTGTCAAGAGATCTTGGTCAAAGATCGTAAGAGAATAAGGGGATAAAGATAAACTTAGTTTTTCTTGAAGCTAACTTCCGGCTATGAAACGAAGGTTTAATGGCGGATTGGGGTATTTAAAAAAAAATAGCACAAAAACCCATCAAAAAGCCAATGCAGTGTATTGGCTTTCTTCCCAGGATCGATCGAAAGTTTTTCTTTTAGCATAAGGTATTTGGCATATATACCGAAAGAGCAAAGCAGTGTTTTGCTCATCTTCTCGGTATCGATTTAAGAATTTTTTCTATTTTAGAAAAATTCTTCTAAATCGACTTGACAAACCATGCTTTGTATGTTACTATTTGTAGTAACATATGTTACTACAAATAGTAACGCACCAGACTTCGCTCAATTGCTTCACCGTGTTTCGCGTTGAGCTTCGGCTGACTGCGGTCGCCTTTGGCGTCCTTGAAGGAGACGAGATGAAAAACAAATTGTTTATAAAGACTATACCGGCTGATAGATTTACTCCCGTTGTAGTTTTCAGGA
>JAQVOV010000023.1 GCA_028702395.1 Candidatus Omnitrophota bacterium | reverse complement strand
CTAGATCTTCCCCTGCTTCTCAAGTCTTTCTCGATTATCTTTCCAAGCACTTTCACCCAAAACTTTTTTTGCCAGCATGTCCTTATCTTGTCCATTATTAAAATCATATTCTATGATGGAAACTGTCTGAAGTATAGAATATAAAGGCATATTTGCAACACTGGGATTCTGCTGTATCAGATTATCTATCATAACCACATATAAAGCCGGAGGGTTTTTTATGACAATGCCATTGTTGGCATATTCTGATATGTAGTATTTCAATATATCTTCTTTCAAGGAAGGATAATTAATATTCAACCATTGTGTAGAATTATTGTTGAATGTATTTATTATTTCTGAAGTAATACTCGCCTCTGTCAAAGCACTTGAACTTCCTGAACGGGTGCTGTTAGCAGCTGTAAGAGTTTGTGGTTCGATCACAGGATTAGAAACCTTTTGTTTTTTTTCATTGCTTAGATCTTTTTTCTCCGGTAAAGATTGTACCCCTTCAATATTGACATATTGCCTTTTTTTCGGCTGAGGTTTTTGTGCTTGAGCACCTGGTTGTCCCTGCATCCTTCTTTTGTCTGCTACAGGAAAACTTTCAGCAGAAAAAAAGAAACTTAATAATAACAATAAAACCATTGTTCTTTTTGAAATTAATGAACCTATTATTTTTTTAATACCATTCATTGTACCTCCTATGATTATGATCAAAAAACAAAAAAACGGGAACACATATCCTATTTTATTATAAATTGTGGATTTATTGTTCAAATGAACAAAACCTGTAAGCTGCCCCGAAACCATTAAACTTCTGTTGTTTTTATGTATTTTATTTATTATAACACCTTTATCGCTAATAATACAAGAAAAACCAGTATTTGCACTTCTAACTATATTTATCCTATTTTCAACAGCTCTAAAAACTGATGCCTGTAAATGCAAATATGCTTCAGAACTATTTTCAAACAAAGCATCATTAGTGATATTCACTAAAAGATTTGCCTTATTAACAACCAATTGGCGTGTAAGTTCTTCAAAAAAATCCTCAAAACAGATCAGAATACCTATTCTCTTATCTTGATGTTCAAAAAGACCTATCTTTTCTCCTGAAGAAAACCAAACTGGATCCTCATTAATATCTCCTAAAAAATACAGCGCCTTTTTGTTAAAAGGAGCGTATTCAAAGAACGGTATTGTTTTTATCTTGTCATATTCACCTATTATCTTTCCATCTTTATCCATCCAAACAGCTCTGTTATAGAATTTGTTGTTTTCATTTACTGCTACACCAAATATCATTTGTGTATCTTTTTTTCCCATAATATCAATTAAGAACCCTATATTTTGGTCATCATAATCACACGGAAGAGATGTCTCAGGCCAAATAAGTATCTCTGTTCTATCATCTACTTCTAAAGAAAGATCCTTATATGTTTTCTTTATCTTTTCCTCAAAAGCCTCATCCCACTTCTCCTTTTGAGAGATATTACCCTGTACAATTGAAACAAATATATCCTTTTCTGATATAGTTTTTTGAATATCTTTCTGCTTAATATAACCATATCCGAAAATTAAAGCTAATATCACAATAACAGCAAATATTTTATTCAGTTCTTTTTCTTTGATCATCCTGTACAAGAGAAAATTTATCATTATTATCAAAAATGATAGTCCATAACTTCCAAAAATATCTGCACACTGTATTGTGTAAGTATTAAAACTTTGCGAATAACCTACTCCCCAACAAAAACCCTTAAACAAAAATGATCTGATATACTCGGAAACTACCCAAGCAGACGGCACATATATAAAAATTAAAATATTATTCTTGATCTTATTATAGATCCACATAAAGATCACTAACTGCAAACTCATGAACAATACAAAAACGATCGCTCCTTTAAAGGAAAGAGGAAATAACCAATAGAGGATCATTGAATATGATATGACAGCACAGAGGACTGTCCACATGAATTTCTGCAAAGGTCTTGCATGGTCTAAAACATAAAAAAAAGGGATAGCAAAAATATATGCTAGAAACCAAAACCCTTCTTTATTGATAAAACTGGGGAAGCTCAAAGAAAAAAACACTGAAGAAAACAAAACACATAGAGCAAAATACAGATCATACTTTTTCACTTAACAAGTCCTTTTGCTTTTTTAAAACAATATCTTATAAATCCTGAAAATGATATTGGTTTATTTTTGTTTGAAAAAGAATATTCATGCCATATTTTGTGTACTGCCCAGAAAATAAAACGAGTAAAATACCCTCCTGAGATAATAGCTCCCTCAATTAAAGGTTTTATTTTTTTATCCGGTTTTATTGTTTCTACAGGCCACCTTGGATCCAGTGCTTTATCAAGTATCTTTCTTCTTACAAAACCTGGTGTTATTTTTTTTATAATTTCATGTGAGATCTTTGTGTTGAACATGACAGTTACATATTTAAAAGGAAGATAGAAAACACCTTTTAGTTTATATCGCTTTATTTTTTTTACAATATAAGACCAGTCCAAAATATCCGTATATTTACTTAATGCCAAATGAAGATCATAAAAATGACGTAAATGTCTGCAGCAATCGTTGTTGGTCATAAAAGTCAGATAAATTATCATATCTTCAGGTGAAAGTATCTTTATTTTCGTATTATCAATATCAACTGTTCTTACACGTTCCCATGGATCTTTCATGTCAAAGGGCGCTTCTTCTTTAGCACAATACATCCAATGTATATCCATGAACGGCCCATTTTTTTTTGTGTAAAGATTTGACCAATAAACAGATAATACCAAATTATATCCTATTCCTTCTAATATCCCGGTTATCTTTTTTTCATCGTTTTTTTTCATTAACAGATCAATATCACATGGTAAACTTCTTAATTCCGGTGCTCCATACAATATTTCCGAGAGCACTATTCCTTTAACTGAAATAACATCAATATTGTTCTTGTTAAAGCTATCCAGAATAGATAACAAAAGATTTTTATGATGAATGGCTTTGCCTAAACAATAAAAATATGTATTCTCTAATGTTTTATACGCACTTTGAGGTATTTTATCTTTTTCTACATCAGCATCCTTTGATATAATGTGATATAAATAAGGACCAAAACCTGTTCTTCCGGCAAGTTGCACAAGTTTATCCCAATCAGAGATCTCCCCTATTTTTTTACTGCTTAATATCTTTAAAAGTTCTTTTGATGTAGCTTCTAAGTTTTTCATTTTTCCTTCTGTGTAGGGGCGAAAAATTTTTCGCCCCCTACTCTAAATGTTATTAAGAACTTTCTTCCTTTTTAGTAGGGGCGTATTGCAATACGCCCCTACAAAGACCGCATTCAGAACCTTCCACAGGCTGATAGCTGAAAGCTGAACGCTGATGGCTAATAGCTAAGGGCTAACTCCCTATAAACATCTTTCGCATTCTCATTTTCATCAAGCTTTATAATACTCATATTGTTCTCATAAACACCTGGCTGAAGCTCTAACACATCTCTGCCTGAACCCAAAGTTGTATCTTTTGTTATAAAGATTATTCGAGCAGATCGCCCCCCATTTTTATGGAACAATATACTGTTATCAGGAATATTTTTACGGTTATATCCTAAACTGGCATGGTTTTGCCAGCTTGGAGCATATATCATATACCTAGAATTATCATTGCCTGCTATCAAATAATCAAGAAATTCCTCTTTTTCTGACAAAACCTTGAATGGCGGTTTTTCATCAAAAGAAGCCTGTTTGAAAAATACTTTCTTTTTTGGGTCTAAATGCATGAATTTTAATTCTGCCCATGGAGAGATATCTGTAGAAAAACCCTGCTCTACTCCAAAATCCATATAATTAGCATCTGATATATTAAGTTGTGAAAACCATGCAATATGAGTATAAAGAGGCACTTTTATTTCCTGCGAACTTTGCACATCAATTCTATAAATATCATGATAAACTGTTACTGATGTTTTTCCTGAAAATGAAATTGGGTCAGGAGTTGTTCCGCTTAATTTTCTGCTTCCATCATACCTTATCTGTGAGCTTGGATAGATCGCTGTAATGATGGTTTTGTTTTCTTGTTCGTCAACAGTAACACTATTTGCAGGCCCCATAAACATCACATAATGGTTGTTTCTGTTAAAAAGCCCTACACTATTCTTGTCCGATGAATTGCTCCCGAAATAAAAGAAAGGGAAAAGATTGATCTGTGTTTCTTTGTCATAAACATCTATTCTGCCATTTGTTAAGTTATTTTTCCAAACACTTACATTAAAATATCTTGTTTTAACAAACACTTCTGATGGCGTTTCAAATACTTGCCCATGTGAAACATGAGAAAAAAATAAACTTAAAAAAACTGCTACATAATAGACTTTTATATGTGTTTTCATGTAAGGCATTTTATCATAAACTCTTTATTAAGGCAAGATAAGCATTGGGAGTTGGTGGGAAAAGGAATAGACATCGTACCCCCCTGTTAGTGTGGAGGGATTTTAAGATAAGGAAATTGTTACGGTTAAAGGAAGAAGAATATTTAAGGTTAAAAGAAATAAGAAAAGAAATAAAGTTTGTAAAAGAAAGAGTTAAGAAAGAAGTCGAAGTTAAAGCAATAAAAGTAGTGAAGGACGAAGATAATCATTGTTTAGGTAATTATGAGGCAACGAATATGGTAAATGTAGCAGATACGTTTGTGAGGAGATGGCGAAGAGTAGAAAGTTGGGAAAAGATGATGGAAGAATACGAAAGGTGAAAAAAGGCACATAATCTTGTATAATCTCCTAAATTGACTAAAGAAAGGAGACAAGACATGTGCCCATACAAATATTATCAGATTATGAGAATAAGTAAAGAGAAAAAGCAAATTAGGTATAAGATGGTTATATATGCGCAGGAGCATGGGAATAAGCCTACGGCAAGGATGTATCGAACGAGCGTAAAAACCGTGAGGAAGTGGCGAAAAAGGTTAAAAGAGAAAGGATATGAAGGATTAGAAGAGTTATCTAGGAAGCCACATTATAGTCCCAAAAAGACAGATGAAAGAACAAGAGAAAAGATAATCTATTTAAGGAAAAAGTATAAGCGAATAGGAAGTAAGCATATTCAGGTAAAGCACGATGTAGGAGTAAGTGTAAAGACAATGAATAAGATCTGTAAAGAAGCCAATTTACCATCACGAAAGAGACGAAAAAAGCATGTTACAAAGAATAATTTGCGTAATGTTAAGAAGGCGTATAAGTTGTTTGAGTTTAATATGGAAGATACAAAAGAGCTTTATGATATACCAGAGTATTGGATACAAATGAAAAAGATGAATTTACCAACAATACAATATACCTTTAGAGAGGTATCGGCAGGAATAATGTTTTTAGGTTATGCTGATGAGAAGTCTTTAACATATAGTACACTTTTTGCAGAGTACATACAAAACCATTTAGAAAACCATAACATATCATTATCAAACTCTGTTAGGCAAACAGATAATGGATCTGAATATATTGGAAGTATAAAAGCAACGAATGCAAGTAAATATACAAAAACAATAGAATCAATTAAAGGACAAATACATCAAACAATTATACCAGGATGCCACAGAATGCAATCAGATGTAGAAACAGTGCATGACATTATTGAAAGAGAGTTTTTTGAAGTAGAAAAGTTTTATTCGTATGAGAATTTTTTTGACAAAGTATACACTTATCAATTATTCTTTAATCTTGAAAGAATCAATACTTATAAAGAAAACAAAAGCCCTTATACATTAGCAAAAGAGAAGAATCCTAGCATAAAAAAAGAAGTTTTTATGTTACCCCCTATAGATTTAAGATTTTCACTCCAAAAACACATTGCTTTTTTACTCAAAGGGGGGTACGATGTCTATTCCACTCCCTAGCATTGGGAGTTGGGATTGGGGCTCGCGACACAAGCCACGCGCTGCGCTCAAGCAAGCTTGTGGAACATCCTAAACGTGGTTTTGTAGAGGCAGGCAGGCCTGCCCTTAAACCCAAAAACAAAACATGAGAGAGTTCTTAACTTTCACCTAGTTGAAAGTTAAGAACTCTCTCCATTTACTAGATACAACAACTAGCTCGCAGCGCGTAGCTCGAGGCTCGCACGACCACTACCTTATACAAATAAACAGCTATCCCACTTACATTTTATAAATTTACTGTTTACTAATAACCGCTTTTATACTATATTATTAGAAGCACTTAAAGGGGGAACATGTCAACCAAAGTAATGAACATTATAAAAAATAGGAATATATGGGCTGTTTTAGCTATATTATGCCTTGCTTTTCTAATACGTATTAACACTTTCTGGATACCACATTGGCAGGGAGATCAATCCCAGTATCTTTCGCTTGCCCTTAAACTTGATACTTTCGGGTTTACAGAATATAACCTGCGCGGCATAAATATACAGTATTTCTCTCCCAAAGGTGACACTGACATCTGTATAATTTTCCCTGTAATAGCAAAAGACAAAGATTCTACCGGTGTAATATTGACTGCTCTTGAAGGTGCAGGCGGAAGAAGATACGATACCCCTTTATATCATCTTCCTCCGGCATTTCCATATGCAATCATGCTTTCACATAAGATCTTTACACAAAAAAATACGCCATATCTTTCTATTGAATCCAATAAAAAAATAACAAGAAATCATGTACTTTTTAAAACACAGTTTTATTCTGTCATTGTTCCTCTGTTTTTTGACATTGGAATGATATTATGCACATTTTTTATTGGGAAAACTCTATATAATAACAGAGTTGGATTGTATGCAAGTCTTATGTTAACCCTTAATGCTGTAAACATTCTATCTTCTCAAAGATTATGGGCAGATACTATGCTTTCTTTTTTCGTCACATTATCCATTCTTTTATTTGTTCTTTCTATGAATCAAAAAAGACAACTCTTATTTATCTTTCTTTCAGGGATATCTGCAGGTATAGCTATATTGTGCAAACAAACAGCTGGTTTTTATGTTTTTGCTATTATATCTTTCATTATAATAACTAACGAAAAATGGTATACACTTTTAACCGGACTTATCATTGCTTTATTGACAGGCTCATTTATAACAAAAGAACCTTTCTTTTTTTTCATGCTGGACAACACCTCGTTTTTATTATTTTTCTATGTAATAAGTTTTTTTAGGATCAAAGAGGAAAAAGATGTTTTTAACTTAAAGAATATAAGATATGTATTTGACAAGAAACTGCTTGTTTTTGTCATCCCAATAATACTTGTAACAGGTTTTTGGTTTTTATCAATGTTCACACAAACAGGTGATGCTCTTTTTCTGCCAAAACAATCAGCAAACAAATTTATCCTTACAAAGGATATAAAATTGTGGAATAATATTTTATTTGAAAGACCTGAGGGACGTTTTTTATATTTCATTGGGATACCTATTATATTCCCGTTATTTTTCTTCGCCTATATTTCCATAAAAGATTTTTTGTATAACCTTATACAGACTCTTACTAAAAAAAACAGTGATCATCGTTTTATAATATTATGGTTAATAATTTTATTCTTTTTTTACAACTTAGGCAATAACAGAGAACATAGGCTTATGCTTCCAACCTATTCATGTTTTGCCATTCTTTCTGCATATATGTTAGATAAATTTCAATGTTGGTCAGGAAAATTCTCATCTCAAATTATTGTATCACAAAAAAGCCGAACTTTAATAGTCTGGATTTTTTTTATCATATGCGCAATATGGTCTATTAAAATTGGCTTGCAGACAACTCTTAGCAATGCCTTGTTGATAAAAGTTCCCTTCTAAATAAAAAAAGTCCCTTGAAACAGGAACTTTTTTATGTTCTTTTATGTGTAAGGGCGCATTTCACAGCGCCCCTAGCAAAAAACTCATTCAGGGTCTTCCACCCTTTTATCTTTCGTCTTTTATCTTTTATCTTGAAATGCTAATATAACTTCTATTTACCCCTTAATCCCTTCTTTTATACCTTCTGTATAACCTTGTTTATACCCTGCTTGAAATCCATCCTGATACCCCTGATTATATGCATCTTGCGGATTGATTTGTTGCGGTCCGCCAACATATTGACCCTGTTGTTGGTAAACAGGCTGCTGTTGATAAACTGGTTGTTGTTGAGCAGGGGCTGGATCCTTTTCAGTCATAGTATCAAGTAATGCCCCGCCAATAATATTTACACCAGCTCCTGCCAAAGCACCTTTCCAGACATCCCCGCCTTTAGCCCCAGATGCAGCTCCTCCAACAGCACCTGCGCCTGCGCCCAAAAGACCTTCTTTTAAAAGATCAGAAGATCCTTTAGCATTAGAATCCGCAGAAAAACAAAAAACAAATACTGTCACAAATAATAAAACTATACCTTTCTTCATCTTTCCTCCTTTATTGTGTCATTGTGTTCTGTGTAATGTGTATTGTGTCTTAAAGCCTAGACTCATGACACAGTACCCATGACTCATTAACGCTCTTATTTTACTATACTATCTTATTTCAACACAAGCATTTTTATTAAAAGGATTTTTTCTTACTGCAAAAGAATAAAGATAAGGATAATCCTTGCTTAAATGTTCCATATAAAAGACCCATTCCTTGATAAGTGCTTTATATGCTCTGGCAAGATCTATTTTTATGTGTTCTTTATCCTTTTGCCCCCAAAGCATTCAGTTCCTTACGGTTTGTAAGCTCATCTGAAATATGAATAACAGTCCATATCATATTAGAAAAAGTATTATGTTCTAATATGCTTGGATTTTCCAGTAAACTGATAAGAAATGATCTTTTAGTTTCTAAAAGGTCTTTTAATCCTATAATATCTCCTTTATCAATATTAATATTGATAGAATAGATATTACATGTTTTCTTTAATGCTTGCAAACTTACACTTTCATTTTTATCCAATTTCAATTCTTTAAAACAACTATCATCAGATTCATTAAATATATTTAATTTTCTTAAAAGTTCTAAGCCAAGCTCACTAAAAAAAGCTCCTATTACCATGTTTATCTTCTTTTTTATTGCCTGTTTTTCCCTAAAACCTAAAAGCTGATGCAAAATAAGAGTAACAATAAGAACTTCTAAAAAAGTAAAAGCAATATCCCCTATTAAGTATAAAAAAATATGGTGCAGATCATGAAAGATCAAATAATGTATCTCATACACAAGCAGAGACATAAAAACAAGAAAAACTGCTAATAATAATTGCCATTTAAAACTTTGTTTCATTGTACTCCTTTATAGCATACCAGCCATCAGCTCTCAGCCTTCAGCCTTCAGCTTTCAGCAAAGGAAGATTCTAAAAAAACCTTTTATTTCTTTCAGGATCTTCTTTAAGCTGACAGTTGATAGCCGAAAGCTAAAAACTGCCTGTTATTACCACTTAAAAACACTTTCTCTTTCCCACCAACCGTTCAAAGCATTGGTCTTTGCAAGTTTCCATAACCTTTTAGCAGTTTCGGTTTTTTAATGGGGACTGACACTTATTTTTCAGATAAATACACAAAGAAAAATTGGTGTCTGTCCCTATTAAAAAATTAACGTTTAAAAACACTTTCTCTTTCCCACCATCCGTTAAGCGCATTGGTTTTTGCAAGTTTCCATAGTTTTTTTGCAGTTTTGGTTTTCAAAAAACTAGGCGCCTTTTTCATGAACTTATAACTCTCTTTATAACCAAATTCCTCATATTCTTTTGCCTGTATAAGACATTCTATAATATCTGCATCTCTTGAAATAATAGCTTGCTTTGTTTTTTGATCTCTATATTCTTTTTGCATATCTTTAAGTTCTTCTTTAATAAAAGATGGCAAATGTTCTATTTGGCCCGAAAAAGCAGCATCCTCTGCTTTATCATATTGAGTAATATATTTTTGTGACATTTTATGCAGATCGCACAATCTTGCTTCATGGATATCATTGAATAAAGTCATAAGCAAGACCTTATAAGGTTCTACCTTTTCCATCTTAGCTATAATATATCCTATAACTGCACATCTGAAACAATGTTCAGAAACTGTTTCAGGATCCTTTATCCCCAAAACCCACCATCCGGAACGTTTAACACGCTTTAAAAGACCTGCTTCAGAGATGAAATCCAATAACTTCATATCTTCTTTTTTACTCATAAAACTCCTTTATAACTTGCTTAAGGTAAAAGTAAAAAGTTAAAAGTCCGCCACTTTTTATTTGTTAGTGGCGAGATCTCGCCAAAATTTTAAAAATTTTGGCGGAGAAAAAATCTAAAATATCATTGTGGGCTTTTTTCTTCGTAGGGGCGTATTGCAACCTGCCTGCCGGCAGGCTGGTACGCCCCTACGAAATCCTCGTTCTGGATCATCCACCCTTTTATCTTTTATCTTTTGTCTTTTATCTTAACTTCCAATTAACTCTTTCTCTGTCTCGCTATTTCATAACAGAACATTGCTGCTGCCATTGCAACATTAAAGGATAATTGCGCACCTTTCATAGGAACTTTGACTTTCATATCAAGATGTTTTTCAACACCTGCTCTTATACCTTTTCCTTCAGAACCTAAGACAAGACATACAGGTAAAGGCAACTCTGTTTTTGTTATATCCTGTGCACCATCAACTACTGTACCTACGACCCATAATCCTTTTTCTTTTGCCCTCATAAGAAATCTGGACATATTGTCAACAACACATACCTTAACATAATTCTCTCCGCCTGAAGCAACATGCATGACTGTATCATTAACAGAAACCGAATTGTGTTTAGGAATAACCACTGCCATTTTACCAAAACATGCACATATCCTTAATATTGATCCTAAATTGTGAGGATCATTAATATTATCCAGACAGATAATTGAAAAACCATTTTTCATAGCCTCATTCAAAAGAAGGTTATCCTCTACATACTGATATTCTTCTATTTCCGCTATTATCCCTTGAAGCCTATCTGCTTTTTTCATTCTGATAAGTTCACCTTCGCTGATCTTTTTTAAAAAAACGTTTCTCTTTTTAATAAGATCTATCAATTCTTCATTATCGAAATTATCTTGAATATATATCTTGCGTATTGCAGATGGATTGACTTTCAGTCTTTCTCTAATAGAATTCATTCCATATAAAAAACTTTTCTTAGGTCTATTTCTCTGTTTTTTTTCTCTAGCCATTTTTCTCCTCTATAGCAAATCGTGAACCGTAAATCGTGATTCGTAGCTAAACAATACGTTTTACGGTTAACGGTTTAAGATTAAAGATCATGCAGCCTTTCCAAAATATCTTTGCCATGTGTAAATTTTCCTATAAACGTGCGTCCTTTTTCAACTTGCATTATTTGTCCTTATTTGTAGGGGCGTATTGCAACCTGCCTGCCGGCAGGCTGGTACGCCCCTACTCTATATAATAACATTATAATCGTAAAAATAAAAAAGAGCAATATCAGTTTTTATTCTGATACTGCTCTTAATTCAATAAAAAATATAAATACAGGAATATTGTGCCTAAAATTAATCCAATAACTTCATTGCTTCCTGTATCAATGGAAGAATAGCCTCTATTTCTTCTTTAACAAGTCTGCCTAATTTAGTGAATCTAAACTGGCCATCTGCTGATTTATTCTCTCGTGTTATCTGAAGCTTCTTTTGTCCTTTGTTGTATGAATACACACTCACTGTTATCTTATTGCTTTCAGTTTCATGTGTTTTAGCAAAAAGGCATTCATCTAAACTGCTATCATATGGCATACCGTCCTCCTTTTTATATCATTTCTGTTATTTAAAATACAAATATAAGTATATTATATATACCATATATATATTGTAAACATATATTTTAAAATAAATTGAAAATTCCTTTATTTCTGCCCATAGATAGGCTCATCTTCAGTTTTTATCTGATTTATTGTTTATATTTGTAAAAAGAGAGGATTTAGATAACTTCTTTTAACTTCAGGGTAATATGTTTACCATCTTGCCATGGCCATAACATGGCTATAATAGATCTACCTTCTCGTTCACCTGCAAAAAGGGTTTGATTTTCGTTGATACCGCCATATGGGGTTGTTATAGCATTATGCTCTTGTGAAGGTTTTATACCTGAATCCTTAAGCGGCCCGCCTAAAAAACTTTTCAGCTGTTTTTTCCAATGGTCATACTCTACTACAAGAATAACTGCTTCAATGAAATCAGCATCTGCTATCCTTACTTCAGTATATACACCTTTTGCATGTTTTTCGAAAAAATCTTTTATCATTTGATCTCCATCATTAATATATGACAAATATTATATCATATAAATGTGAAAAAGCAAATTTTTGTATTTATAACCCAAAACCAGACTGTTACGATCTTGCAGATTTTTCAGTTACAAACTTTTAATTATGTTCTCTGCCCAATGTTCTGCTTTTTCACTATTCTTAGTAGGGTTATTTTTTAAGGGTTCTTTAAAATCAATTTCCCCTAATATTTGATTACCTGTCAAAACTTCTTTCATTTTCTTGAAGATCGGACCTTTCACTGCGCCATGACAATAAAATAATGCAATTTTTTTATTTAATACTCTGTTTTCTTCAAAAAAAGTACTAAGCATAGAGGCATAAGTAAAAGCCCAAACAGGGGAACAGAGAACTAAAAGATCATATTCCTGAATATTTTTTTCAAACGGCATTAGCTCTGGTTTTGTTTTCATAAAAACAGATCTTCCTGCCCAAAAATATTTCATAAAACCTTTTGAAGTTGCTTTTTAAAAGACTGATTTTACTTTTTTGTTTATTCTAAGATTTCATAGATAAATTATAACATATGTTAATAGTTAGTAAGTTTTTGTTCAGAGAGAGAGAGAGAGAGAGAGAGAGTCACGAGTTAGCTTGGTGATGCTGATCGTTCTACTCTTGTAAAATACATCATTGAGCTGTTCCCTGGGCCTCCTTTTGGAGTAAGCTCGCATCTTGAACCGGCCCCGAACATAGTTCCACAATAAGGAGAAACTGTTCCATTCAAATACAATCCACCAACTGCACAAACTGCTAAAGTGGCTTGTTCTTGGTCAAGTTCTACAGCTTTTATTCGCGGTTCAATGTATAGTTTTTTCATTATGAAAACATAATAACATTTGGGCAGAGCAAAGTCAAACCCAATTTTCAGTTATAAGCTTTTTATTATGTTTTCTGCCCAATGTTCTGCTTTTTCAATATTCTTAACATGATCATTTTTAAGAGGTTCCTGGAAATCGATTTCTGATAAGATCTCATTTCCTATTAAGGCTTCCTTCATTTTTTTAAAAACAGGTCCTTTCTGCCCTCCATGACAACAAAACAAAGCTACTTTTTTATTCTTTATTGTATTTTGCTCAAAAAATGTATTTAGCGCAGGCGCATAAGTAAAAGCCCATACAGGTGTGCCTATGACCAACAAGTCATATTCTTGAACATTTTTATCTATTGGTAATAGTTCGGGGTTAGCTTTTGTCATAACAGACTTTCCTGCCCAAAAATATTTCATGAACCCTTTTGAATTTATTTCTTTCTTTAGTTTTAACTCCAAAAGATCTGCATCTATTGTTTTAGCAATGTTTTCGGCTATGAATCTAGTATTACCATCCAACGAATAGAATATAACAATTTTTTTCATAGGATTTCCTCCTATAGTTATTTAATTTATTTTAACATAAATGCAAAATGTTAAAAAGATGTTTCACCAAAAACTAACTACTAAAGGTTAGACGTATCTCCACATGATAAGTCTAGTTAACTTGGCATGGTATCAGTTTGCCATTGATTACAAGACGCCAAACTATCTTTAGCACCTTTAACAGATTGAATACAGTATGCAGGCGTAGTTGTTGGAATAAAAACCATAAGGCATTTATTCCCATCAAAAAAATACTTTCCAGAAGTAAGCGAACATACACTTAAAAGTGCTTGTTTTTGATCAAGTTCTATTCTTTTTATTTTTGGTTCAATGTAGTTTTTATTCATAAAAATATTATATCACAAACCACACACACAAAAAATTATTTTTTAAAAGCTTCAACCCTAAGAATTGATTTTAGGAAAATCTTAGCCTAAATGCACTTTTTGACATTTCTTCTCATTTAAAACAAACCTTTTTTCAAATATTTAATGACAATATAAATAAATATGTTATAATTTTGCTCTAAACAGTTTATGGAGAGATGGCAGAGCGGTTTAATGCGGCGGTCTTGAAAACCGTTGACCTTAACGGGTCCGGGGGTTCAAATCCCTCTCTCTCCGCCATTTTTGCCCGGTCCATACCGGAGACATAGGTTACACTATTTCCTTTATTAACAGGTAACCATGGTGTCAGTTCTTGAATTTATCACTTTTAACCGCAAATCCCCATATATAAATTCCACAATACAAAAAAGAGGTCTGTCCCAAGTTGCAGTTTAACTTCTGCAGTGGACAGACCTCTTTTTTATAGCTTGTCTAGGGACACACATAGGAATCAGTTTGCCCATTGGTTATGTGTGTCCCGAGAAGCCAAGCACGTTGCGCGTAGCTCGTGGCTCGTAGCACAATTCTATTTTTCCACAGTAGACACAATACACATTACCCATTACACATAACGCTTTAGGTGTGTCCCAAGAAGACAAAAAAATTGCTTTTTCTATATGTCTATGCTATAATTTTTTTATGAAAGCATATAGTAAACCAAAAATTCGAAAAATTGCCCTTGATTCAGAGCAAGCTATTCTGCAAGTCTGCCAAGTAAGTGGAGATTATTTTGCTGTTGGGTCCTTTTGCGTAGGTACAAGGTCAACCACTCATGGACCTTGCGCATGCAATATAACAATTAGAGGAATAACAACTAGAATTAATAATGGAGCATTTAGCGATTCTCAACCTTCATAAACAAAAAATTCTCTAAAAATACTAATGACATTATCTCTCTTTTTGCTGTAGCTTTAATATTTTTGTTATTTACACAATACTCATCATCAATAACCAATAAACTAAAAACCCTGGCTTCTTTTACACACTATGTAAAACCTATTACTTAAAGGATACCAATATTGCATCTTTTTTCTTGGTTTTTTACTTGCTTTTTCATGAACAATAGTGTAACATTTAAATTAGAATTTTCGGAAAAAAATGAAATAAAAGAAAGTCAATTCCAATGATCAAACCTTACATTAAACCAAAAATAAAAGCAGTGAAGCTTGATCCAGATCAAGCTATTTTGCAAATCTGTAAATCCAATGGTTTGTATTTTACAAACTCTTCAAAATGTATATCCACTAATGGGACTACTGGTCCTGCCCAATGCAATCAAACAGTAAGAGGGGCTCGGCTGTTTGATTTTTTCGAATCATTTTCAATAAACGATATTCCGTCATAAACTCCTTGCCCCCCCCCTGTAACATGGGAGTGTATAATGTAGTGTGTCTGAGTTGGGGGTGTACTCCAAATAAAAAAGCACCGGTAGTTACAATATGATAAAATATATTTGAAGATGTATTTGTCATATTAACCCCAAAAGGAGGTAACTACCAATGCAAAGAGATTATAACGCATATTTAGAAAAAAGTGTACTAGATTTATTACAATATAGTAAATCTGAAAGAGTAGTAGATGATTTATTAATAATAGTGTTTGAAACCATGTTAAAAGCCGAGCAGAAGGGATTTTTAGGGTATGGGTATGGAGAAAGTCCAGATGAAGAGAACAAGCGAAATGGGTATAGGAGATCCTCATTATTAAAAGGATTAAGTGGGATGTTCAGGTTAAATATACCGAGAGATAGGATGGGATTATTTAAGCCAATGTTTTTAGAGTTGTTGAAGGATCAGACAGATAAGATAAATGAAGTAGCGTTCAAGTTATATGTAAAAGGATTAAGTACGAAAGAGATAAGTGATGTGGTGCAAGATATATATGGAAAGAATGTGAGCAAGGCAACGATATCGAATATAACGAATGAGATGTTAGTAGAGGTAGATAAGTGGCAGAATAAGAGATTGGAGAATGAGTATTATGCAGTGTATATAGATGCAATAAGGGTACCGATAAGACGAGATAGTGTGAGTAAAGAGTGTTTTTATGTAGTGTTGGGATTACGGACAGATTTAAAGAGGGAGATACTGGGGATATATCAGATACCGGAGGAGCATTATCAAGGGTGGGAAGAAGTGTTAGAGGATTTAAGGAGAAGAGGGTTACAAAATACGATAATGTTTATAACGGATGAGTTAAAGGAGATAGAGCAAGCAATATCAACGAAGTATCCAAGATCATGTATACAAAGGTGTATAACGCATAAGAAGAGGAATATTCTTAGGAAAGTACGGATACAGGATAAGAGAGAAATAATGCATGATTTCAATAAAGTATTAAGTATGAATGAGCCGATGGATACGATAGAAAAAGCAGTAGGAAGATTAGATATCTTTATTGAGAAATGGGCTCGAATATATCCAAGTATAAAAAGGATGTTTGCAAGAAAACGAGAATATTTTAATTATATAAGATTCCCGTATTTAATGAGGCGTATGGTGTATACAAACAATTGGATAGAGAATCTTAATAGACAGATAAAAAGGACAACAAAGATAAGAGGAAGTTTTCCAAATCCAAGAAGTGCAGAAAAGTTAGTGGTACTAAAATGTATAGAGCTAGAAGAAAACTATATGAAATACCCAGTTACAGCAATATTACCTGCACAGGAACGATTAGATGAGATGTTAAACAATATTAAACAACCGGTGCTTGAGACACACAATACTTGACAATCTCT
>JAQVOV010000138.1 GCA_028702395.1 Candidatus Omnitrophota bacterium | reverse complement strand
TATTGTATCTAAACATAGCGGAGCATGTGTTTTTACAGGAATTGGGGAACGAGTTCGAGAAGGAAATGAATTTTATTATGAAATGGCTGAACATAATCTTCTTGAAAAAGTAATGATGGTTTTTGGTCAGATGAACGAGCCTCCGGGAGCACGTGCAGAGGTTGTTAGAACAGGTGTTACTTTGGCTGAATATATTCAAAGGCAGAACAAAGATGTTCTTTTATTTATGGATAATGTTTTTAGATATATTCAGGGGGGACAAGAGGTTTCAATTCTACTGGGAAGGGTTCCTTCTGAAAGCGGATATCAGCCTACTTTGGCCGCAGAAGTCAGCGAAATACAGGAAAGGATAAGGTCTTTGGATGATGGAGGTTCTGTAACAGCTTTTCAGGCAGTATATGTGCCTGCAGACGATACATCAGATCCTGCAGTTGTAGCTATATTCACATATCTTGATTCTGTAATGGTTCTATCCAGAGATAGAGTTCAAAGAGGTCTTTATCCTGCAGTAGATCCTCTGCTTAGCTCATCATCCAGTTTGGATCCTACTGTAGTTGGAACAAGACATTTTTTTCTTGCGGAAAATGCTATTAAAACACTTGCAAAATATGAGGATCTAAGGAAACTTGTTGCTATAGTTGGATTGGAAGAATTAGGAGAAGCAGACAAGATCACTTATGAAAGAGCTGAAAAGATACAGAACTATTTAACACAACCTTTTGTTGTAAGTGAAGTTTTTACAGGGATGAAAGGGGCTTATGTTCCGATCGAAACAATGCTAAATGACATTGAAGAGATCTTGAACGGTAAACATGATAAAAAAACTGCGTCAGATTTTTATATGATAGGAAGCTTGGAAGAGGATTAAGATGAATAATAAAATTGATTCTATTTTATACGATATGTTAATTAGTGAAAAGATAGTTGAACAGAACTTGTTAGATAGAACTGTAGCTGACCATCCCAAGTATACAGGGCAAGAATGGATACAGTATCTTGTAAAGGAACATGGGGTTGATGAAAATAAGGTCATGGAGCTTCTTGCTCACAAGATAGGTATAACCTATGGCTCATTGAAAAATAAAAAAATAGAGGAGAAAGTCCTCGAGAAAGTTTCAATAAAGATAGCAAGTTATTATCAATTCATGCCATTATCAATTAAGGAAAACATTCTTTCTGTAGGGGTTTATTACCCTATGGATATAAAGGTTCAGGATGAAATAAGGTTCCAATTAGGTTATGATATAGACCAGCACCTTACGACCAAAGATGAGATAATCGAACTTTTGAGGACAAATTATGGATTTGGTGCACAAACTATAGAAGAAATGTTTCTGAAAGGTGAATCTAAGCATTTGACAGAAAGATTTTCAGAACAAAAATCAGTAGAAGATCTGGATATAATAGATAAAGATCCGACAGTTGCTAATTTGGTTAATCAGATCATTTTAGATGCACATAAAAAAAGAGCAACAGATATACATATTGAGCCTTATAGGGGAAGAGTCAGATTTAGATATAGAATAGATGGAAAACTGTATGATGCTAAAGTGTCTGATCAAATAAAACATTTTATTTCCCCTATTCTTTCACGTATTAAAATAATGTCAAATCTTGATATAGTTGAGCATAGACTTCCTCAAGATGGACAAGCTGTTGTTAAAACAAAATTTGATACGATAGATCTAAGAGTTTCGTTCATTCCTTCATTATATGGAGAAAGTGTTGTTGTGCGTTTATTGCCTCAAAAGGCCTTATACACAATAGAGAAGCTAGGATTATATGCACATGATAAAGAACTTTTGGATGAAATGCTAACTAAACCTAACGGTATTATTTTTGTTACAGGACCTACCGGCAGCGGAAAAACAACCACTTTGTATGCATGCTTGAATAAACTTAATACAAAGGATAGGAAGATCATAACCATAGAAGATCCTGTTGAATATGAAATGCCTAATGTCACACAAATACAAGTGAATAATAATATCGGACTTACTTTTGCGAACGGACTTAGAAGTGTATTAAGACATGATCCTGATATAATGATGGTAGGAGAGGTTAGAGATATGGAAACAGCTGAGATAGCTGTTAGAATTGCACTTACCGGACATCTTATGTTCTCTACATTACACACGAATAGTGCAGCAGGTAGTATTCATAGGTTGATCGATATAGGGATAGAGCCTTATTTAATTCAATCCAGTACAATTGCTTTTATTGCACAAAGATTGATCAGGGTCTTATGTCCTGATTGTAAGAGAATTGACAAACAACCAAAACAACAAACAATAGACCTTATAAGATCTATGCTGCCTACTGATGAAAAGATAGTTATATATGAGAAAGTCGGATGTGATAAATGTAATCATACCGGGTATTATGGAAGAACAGCTATTTATGAAATATTACCTATTGATCCTGATATTAAAGAGCTTATTCAGCAAAATGCTTCAGTAGATAAAATAGAAAAAAAGGCAATAGAAAATGGAATGGCTTCAATGGTAGAAAATGGAATAAGAAAGGTCTTAGATGGGGTAACGACAATAGATGAAATAATGAATGTTTTAGCTGTTATTGTAACTAAACAAAGCGGGAGATTATCTGTTAACGGAGTAGGGGTTAGATCAGGAGGGACTGAAACTGCAAAAGAGGATTTCAGTAATAGACGAGTATATAAACGGCTTGATGCACATTTGCCTATGGTCTTCAGTATACATAGGAATGTTTCCGATGAATTACAAAGGAAAATGAAGGAATTTGGTATTTCTGAAGAAGATTATTGGAAAGAGCATACTGCTGTTACAGAAGATATCAGTGCAGGCGGATTACACTTTAAAACGACTTTAAATCTTTTAGAGGGAACTGTTCTGGATGTTAAAATAGTTATTCCTATAAATGATGAAGGCAATACTAAAGAGGTTTCATGTTTAGCAAAAGTAGTCAGGATAAGTGAGGTTGAGAAAAACAGTCTTTATGGTATAGCAAAATGTTTTCTTGATATGTCAATAGAGGATAGGAATATTCTCAAGGATTTTATTGACAAAAAAATTAAAACGCAGCAAACAGGAAAATAAATATATGACAAAATATACATATAAAGCAAGGCAGGAAGATGGCAAAATAGTCACAGCTTTTATGGATGCAACAGGCAAAGAAGAAGCTATTGACAGGATATGCAAGTTTGGCTATTACCCTATATCTGTTGAAGAAGTGAAACTTGGACAAGTGAAGAAGAATGTAAAAGTGGGTGTTTTAGACGGTATCTATCTGTATAAAGATATAACGACTTTTACTTCTCAGTTGTCTGACCTTATAAAAAATGGGATGCCTATTTTATCTGCAATATCAGTTATAGAAGAGCAAACACAAAATAAAAAATTAAGGACAATTGTAGCTGAAATATTTTTACGGATAAAAGATGGTGCAAAGTTCTCTGATGTGCTAAGGACTTATTCTTCTTGTTTTGACAGATTTTATGTTTCAATGGTCCGTGTTGGTGAAGACAATGGTACGCTTGCAGAGGTCCTTGCTAAAATAGAAGAGAATAGGAAAAAACAGGCAGCAATAAAACGAAAATTAAGATCAGCTTTAGTGTATCCATTGTTGATCATAATTGTCGGTGTTTTTTCTGTGATGTTCATGATGACCCATGTTTTGCCAAAACTAGTTGATCTTATAGCAAGCATGAACGTGTCTTTGCCTGTACCTACACAAATACTTATAAAGATAATTGATTTCTTTGAAAAAAATGGAACGCAGATCATTATTGGAGCAATAATAGTCCTGCTCATGATCACTAGGATCATGAAAATTCCTAAAAATAGAGTTTGGTTCGATAAAGTTAAAGTAAAATTTCCGCTTTTCGGACAAGTATTATTAAAAGAAGAACTGGCAAGATTTTTAGGAACTTTTTCAGTTTCTCTGAACAATGGGTTACAGCTTATCAATGCATTGGACCTATCTACAGAGACTATAGAAAATGAATTTGTTAAAAAGGAAATAGAGGGGTTTTCTAAACATATAAGAAATGGTGAATCCTTAGGTAATGTCATGAAAAAGTCTAAGATCATTCCTATTATGTTAAGTAACATGGTTTCTGTATCTGAGCAATCCGGGAGTTTGCCTGAAACATTGAATAATATATCGCAAGATTATGAAATGGAAATGGATGAGATCGTTAAAAGCCTCATGGTTTTAG
>JAQVOV010000022.1 GCA_028702395.1 Candidatus Omnitrophota bacterium | reverse complement strand
CAATAGAAAGCTGCCCACCTTGTGTAACTCCTAAATTATATGCTCCAACAAGCAACGCAACAAATAAAACACTTAATAAAACTTTTATCATATTTGATCGTAAAAATTTCGCCATTTTTCCCTCACATTATATTCTTCATCTTTTAATATAAAATTCACACTCATTTGCCCCTGCTTTTCTGTCCATCAAGAACTCCTCTTATATACATACCATTAGCATCTTGCCCAACATAAGGAATAGGTGCTACCGGAGCAACAGGCGCTACTGCTTTGACGCTGCTATTAGGATTGTATGTATAACCATCTTTATACCCTTTCTGATATGCCGTAGATCTATCTTGATGATCATCCCATGCTAAAAGATTCTCTCCAAACACAAAAAGAAACATCAATACTGCAAACAATACTTTAGCCATAAAAACACCTCCTAGTTTTTATAACATAGTATATACTTATATAGCGACAACATTATGTCGTTATATAATTATTTTTTAAGATATTCCTGTATTCGGTTTTCTATCTCTTCTCTAATATCCTTAGGGGATATAACTTTAATATAAGGTATCCATTTGAGAACATCCGGAACTAACTCCATATGAAAGGATATTTTAGATTCAATGGTTATTGAACCATCTTTATGGGTTTTGACTATTTTTTGTATAGGGAAGTATTTTTTCTTTGCAAAGTATGGCGCTACCTTTTTGTCCACTTTCATTTGTACGGTTATTTGTCTTTTCTCTTTAAACCATACATTGGTGCTATCGTTTAGCACTTTTTTAAGATTATCTTCATATACAAAATGTTTATTTAAAACCTCAACATCTGAAACATTATCTAATCTTAATTTTATAATAGACTCTTTATGATCAACTCTGCACAACAAATACCAGAATCCATCAAAAAATATAAGTTTCAAAGGATCCAATGAAAAACATTTCTTGCCTGAATCATCCTGCTTATCATAACAAAGGTATATTTTCTTAGATGCTTGTATAGCCTCTTTCATCTTTTCAATAAAAGGATATTCTTTATCAAGTTTAAAACCATCTGCTATTTTTATGTAATACGGGCTTTCTTCTTCAATGCCTATGACCTTGTTATAAAGAGCTTTAAAAGAATCTTCCAGTTCTTTCCCGAGATCTTGTGTTATTTCTTTCATTAAAGATAACAAACATGCTTCTTGGTGTGTAAGGTGTGCTTTTTTAAGTGAAAAACCATCAACAAACCTATACTCTCCTTTATCTAAAGAAGTTATAGGAAACCCTGTTGAATTTATAAGTGCAAGATCTCTTTGTATAGAACGGACATTAACTCCGAATTCTTCAGCAAGTTCAGAGGTTCTTACAGAACCTTCTTTATCAAGCATGTTAAGGATACTGATTATTCTGAATATCTTTTTATCATATTGTTTGTTTTTCATTAGTTATATTATACCCCTCCCCTAAAAAAGAGCAAGAATAAAACGACAAATTCATGTCGCCACTACCTTCTAACAATGTTAACTGTTACACCTCTTGTAACCCTTTGGAATAGAGCTATTATATCTTTATTTTTCATGCGTATACAACCATGTGAGGCAGGTTTACCTATCAGCTTTTCTTCTGGTGTTCCATGTATATAAATACATCTTTTAAACGAATCTATCCCCTTTCCTTTATTCTTTCCCTTTTCTACTCCCTGTAACCTTAATATTCTACTAGTTATAAGATCTTGTCCTGTTTTACTTACCCTAGCTATCTTCTTAGTATTTATACGTCTTTTGAATATAGCCCTTGATCTAGCACTCCTACCTATCTTATTGGAAATGATATGTAACCCTAATGGCGTTTTATTGCTTCCATATTTATTTCCAATACCAAACTTTGATGTTGAAACAGGATATTCTTTTATTAAAGCCTTATCCTGATATAGAAAAAGCTTTTGTTTTGCAATGCTTACTTTTATCGTAATTGAATAATTTTTCGTCATTATTGTTTCCTTTATAGGAATCTACCACTCTTTTTCCAATTCATCCAACGAAAATCTTACACCTCTTAGCTCTTTTATTAATTGGTAAAATCTATACTTATGATCCGATAGTTCTTTTGATAAAATTTTAAGACATAATTCTGATGCTCTTATTTCTTTTTTTAACAAGAGATAATATTTAACAAAAGCCTCTTTGTTTTTCTCTATACTTCCTCTAACCTGTCTATTTGCGTATAACTCTCCTACCATATGCGCTAATTTTGACATACCAACAGAATATAGCAGTCCATTAGCAATGATATCTTTTGTTTCATCTTTCATAGTAAACGGTATCAATTGCGAAAGTGTTTCGTTATATTTATCCCAATAATAATGTACTTTGGCTGTTAAGGCCCTACAAATAAGTGGTTTTTCTGCTATGAGGATTGAAATATCAGCTCGATAATAATCGAGTGAGGAGCAAGGTTCCTTAGGGATATCTGTTTCTTTCCCTTTTAACATATCTTCAAGCTGCTCTTCCATATTCTTTTGGAAAAGTTCACATCTTTTCTGAATATCCCGTTCACAAGCAAAGCACAATTCATTGCAAACTTCATAAGGGGTATTCTCCCATTTATATTCTATTGCGCTATATGCTTGTTTTAATCGTGGGTTCATTCAACCTCCTACTTCTGAAATGTAAACAAAGCAATATTGTTATCCCCTACATTCTGTAATCTTATATCAAGAGTTTCCCCATCTTTCATTTTTTCCAAGAAAACAACTCCGCTTAACATGCCGTTAGGCTGTATCCTATCATCTCTAATTTCTTTAAAAGCAAAATCATCTTGCATTTTACTATTAGCATTTGATGAGCCTACTCCATCAACTACGGCAGGGATAAGTAACGGCCACAAGAAAAGTCCTGCTACGCCATATGTTGTAGCTCTGCCTGCTGTGTTAAACTTACAGATCTCAGCTACCTCTTCAGCAGAAGTAGTACGTTTATTTAACATAGATTTTTTAAAATCATATGTCTCACCTGTTTTATTTTCTATTGTAATATAAACTGGTTGGAACTTTTTATAAAGATTTGATACTCCAAACACTTTTTTAGAGTCACTAGCAGAAAGAAACTGTGCTGCCATTATCAATCCATCTTTTTGCTGATAATTTGCAAAAGAAAAAGGATCTTTAGATGGTAACCGACTTGCATTGTAAGATGCACACCCGCTTAACAATAAGCAAAAACACAACATAACGGAAATCACTTTTTTCATAGTTCCTCCTTTTTAAAAGTTTCCATTTTATTGTGTCTAGTATAGATCATAGGTGCGACAGCGTAGTGTCGGGTTGGGTTTTGAGGCGAAATGGGCTAGATAAAAAAATTATGTCAAATGTGGAGACCTGACCCTAAAAGTTTCTAACTTGTTGACAACGGATAATATATATTTTACAGGATATTTTATCATGACCGAATATCTCTATTTTGTTATTCTTCATAAGTTTCCTTGGTTGTCTAAATTAATTATATATTATATATGCGACAACATCATGTCGCAATAGAATGGGGAGTGGGATTATTTTGTTTTAGGGGAATAAAAAGTGCTGAATTCAAGGATTTGCCCTTAGTTTTATGTCAAATGTGGAGAGCTGACCCTGGGTTTTTGTTGATCTTTGGTTTCTCGGGACACACCTACCTCATTATGCGTAGAAAAGGAAAAAGGCAAAAGGTAAAAGTAAAAAGGAAGGAAGATCCTAAATTGAGCTACGAGCTACGCGCTGCGCGCCGCGAGCTTGTGGAACGTTCTGAGCGGAACGTCCGTAGGGGCCGTTGCCCTCAACGGCCCTAGTGTTTTTGGGACAGCTCTCTTTTTTGTATTGTGGAATTTATATATGGGGATTTTCGGTTAAAAGTGGGAAATTCAAGAGCTGATCCCCAGGTTTACAAAAATCATCTGCCTTACGGAGTCGCTACGAGGCAGAGTAAGGTCAGCTGGATTGATTTGTTAGGTGTTTTACAATAATGTTTTTATTTTCGGTATTAACTGTTCTTCTAAATCTTTAAAATCTTTCCAAATAATATGACTATATTGTCGTGTATCAAAATGTAATTGTCCTACTTCTTGTTTTCTGCAAGTTCTTACTACGGGAATACCAAGCCCCATAGCATAACCAGCTTCATAATATACTCCTTGGTTTTGAAAAGAAAAATCAGACACAATAAAGCGGCTTTCTTTTATGTCAGATATTATTTTATCGCAAATTTTTCCATTATACTTTAGAGGGTCAGATTTGATTGCCACTAATTCAAAATTTTCAAAGCAGACTTTTTCTATTGTTTTAAATAGTTCATCTGATAATTCTGTATCAAATTTGAAAGCCACAAAAACCTTTTTGCTATATACATTTATTTGTTTTATTGTTTCATATTTAGTCCAACCATCAATAGTTAACCAACAATAGTAATAATCTATAGTTCTTTCCACTCCTATATAGTTTTTATTTTCTAAATATCTAATAAGAGAGTCAAGATCATCATAGTTGGCTAGAAAAAAACGAGGAAAGTAAAGAAACTCTATATAAATTCTATCGGTTAAATTTTTAGACTCATCCCCAATATATTTTAAAATATCATTTAATTTATCTATTACTGTTAAATTTTTATATTGTAAAACAATATCTGGTATTTTTTTAAAGTACTCACCAACTATTCGTAACGGTTTTTCCCTTGATGAATTTAGATGTAAGTGTCCAGAAAAAAGGAATAAGTCTTCTTGAGTTATTGTAAGAGCACTAGAAAGGAAAGAGTCTGAAATTTCATAATAACCACAGATAGGACAATCTACCTCATAAATATCTACAGTCGTATTTAATAGTTTACATTCTTTTACTTTTTCACCACAAATTTTGCATTTTTCTAATTTAGAAGTCATTTTCATTCTTATCTCCTAACACCAGAAATCAGCTGAAACTCTAGGGTCAGGTCTTGAATTTGTCACTTTATAATTATCTTACCCTTAACTATTTCGTCAAAAACCCTTCAAGATGAAATCTTGATCTTTATTATACCTTTAAACTTCGCATTTTTCCAGTTTTTTAAAACGAGGGGGGTTTTGTATCTTTTGGCTTTATTTTAGGTCCTTTGGCTTCTCGGGACACACCTAACCAATGGGCAAACTAATTCCTATGTGTGTCCCGAGGTCAAGCTATAAAAAAGAGGTCTGTCCACTGCAGAAGTTTAACTGCAACTTGGGACAGACCTCTTTTTTGTATTGTGGAAATTATATATGGGGTTTACGGTTAAAAGTGGGAAATTCAAGAGCTGACCCCATGGTTCAAAAACTCTGAATAAACGTCTTTGTTCTTTTGTGGCGGCGAAAATTTTAAATGTAAAAGTGTGTTTTTGCTCGATTTTTAGGGTGGGAAATGCATTTTACATTAAAATTTAACGGAACTCCTTTAACATCTTTAAATTTAACCATGCCTCATGGTGACATTTACGAAATTTCTCTCCTGAACCACACCAGCAAACTGATTGCCTAGATATTTTATCTAAAGATTGTATTTTTTTCTGATTTTCAAAGTTAAGAGATTTTATTGTATCTTCCGTAAAAGCCTTTTTATCCTCACTCTGCGATATACATCTTCCATAACACTCCAAAATCCCAACATCACCATGCGAATACTCTCCCCAAGGCCATCGATTGTATTTCTCAAAAAATATCTGTGCATAAAAAAATGGAATGACTAGCTTCATAAAAAAATCTTCCAAATTATAATTGATAGGCAACTTAATTGACTCCTCTGGCTTTGGGCATAAACAAACATTACCATCAGAATTATTAATATGTAGATCCCGTATTGGTTTATTCACTTTTTCCGCATGTGATATTATCCTATTACCAATTTCATAAACCTTAGGGATATCTTCATTATTAAAATGCTCCACTCTGATTTGGTAAGTATCAACTAAATGTATTCCTCTTGTTGGTTGACTTTCATCTGGAAAAATAACATACCCATCATCTTCACTATAAGACATATCAACATTTAAAAACCCAGTTAAATTTTTAAACCTACCATTATCTATATATATTTTTAGCTTTGGTTGATATTCTCGAAACCATTCCATGCTTTTGGAAGAAAACTCAATCATCAAACTTGTCTCTCACTATGTGGAGAAGCAGGACGCGACTTTATAATGATTGGTTCTGGCCTTTTAGATTCTTGACTGGCCAATCCCTTATTTACTGCAAGAGCATTTACAGAAGCTCCAATTTCTTTTCGCACTACTCCTTCATTCAATTCAACACCATATTTACTTTTTGCATTAGCTACAAGATCCACAATATTATCCGAAGATTCAAATACTCCAAAATCTTCTTTAGCCCATTTTAACCATTTCCAAAAATTTTCCTCAAGTTTTAATTTACGCCCTTTATCTTTAGACCATTTGTCAGCAAAATCTTCTGAAGGATTAACTGGGTTCGGAACTCTTTGTCCATGAGGATTAACTAAATCTTCCATCCTAGATAAAATACCTTTCATTGCATCTTCTAAATTATCTTCCCCTTTATAGGCCTTAGCAGCTAGCGTAGTTATAATAATAGAAATTGGTTTGCCATTTTTATCATTTTCAAAACGAATATCCCTATGCCTTTTTAAAATTTGCACACACCTCTGCAAAGGAGTTCGCCATTTATATGTTGGAAGATCTTCTATTTTAGTCTTCTTTGCTTCAAGAGCTATTGAATTTAACAGTTTTCCTGCTTGTTTCATTTGATTTTCAAACCATAAAGCATAACCTTCTGGATTACTGATTTCCCAGTCAGAAGAAATACTTTTATATGACGGCTTTCTATCATCTGTTATAGAAACAGCAAATTTAGTAACTTGTTCAGCTATTAAATCTGTTTCTCCTGAGTTTAATATTTTTTTACGCAAGCTTTTTATTATATCCTCCTTGGAAGGGATACAAGGAACTATATCAATATGAAAATTAAGTTCATCTTTATAATTAATTCGCCAACATCTATGTTTTGATTCTAACGCCTCTTCAATGCTTCTTTTAATGCGATATCCTTCTAAATCTCCACCAAGCAGCTTCTTAAGTTGTTCTTGCGTACAATTTTCTTTTACAATTCCTTTTTTCATCTTACAAGTAAGATCTAAATCATAATCATCTTTTTTAAAAGGTTTTATCGCAGTACCCAAACGAAAAGATCCCTGAGGGTAAATGTGTGGTTCAAATTCTGCACTTTTTGATTTTGATTTGTCACACAACCATTCTTGCAGATCATCATATCTTTTTTTAGCAGTTTGATACCCAGAATCAGGAACATCTATACCTCCAATAATTTCCTTCATCATAATTTTTGCAGTGCTTATACTCATTCGATACCTCCTATTTCTAATGCTTTAATAAAACAACTCTTATTCCTGTTATGATCATAAAAAATCCAAGGCATGTCAGCCTTAGGCATTCTTACCCGACCAAACTCAACAGCACATGCTACAGGCATAGCGGGAAATATTGATAATGCTGTTGTTTTTTTATGGGCTTTCCCAATATCAACTAATAACTTTCTCATAGTTTTACGATATTCAGAAAGCTGTTCTTTACTCCTCAAAAAATCATTATGTGGCTTTTCAATTGTTAATTCCCAAATGGACACTTCTTCTCCTAATACTGCTGTAATTCGTTCATATGAAATTGAAGCACTTAAGGAAATAACTAACACTGGTGGATGTTTAAAAGAATCGGGTACTTTAATTTTATATTCAATCTTTTCTTGTTCGTTTAACCATTGCCAAGTTTGATGTGGCTCACGATGAAGTTGATAAACCTGCGCTGGAATTTTATCAGTCATTAGAGATCCTAATAATGTCATCAATGGCATCGTTGCTAAAGAAAAAATAGAGAAATGACAAGGATTAGCCTCTTCAATTAAAGGTCGGATTTTACGATTAAAAATTTCTCTGAGATTCTTTTCTTCTGTTTTCCAATAGTCCTCCCTATCATCCTTACCTTCCCAACTCATAGATAAACAATGAGGTCTTTCTTCTGCTGGAAACCATTGAGGGAAAAGAGCCTCTTTTGCATGCTCTGGTTGCAATCTTGATATTTCTTCACCAATATTTGCTCCATATAAAATAACATGCGATTTTTTGCTTGGATCAATACCCGTTACAATAGAAACACGTCGTTCATGCTCTTCCTTCCACATAGCAAGAAGTTCTGCGGAGTAACGATCTCCTTTTTTGTCTGCATCTATAATTTTATGACAATCATGACAAAGTAACATTAAATTTGGCAATTCGTTAAGCTGTTTCCTTGCCGATGCAAATATCCCCCATCCTCTTGGTCCTTTTTCTGAAAAAGACCAAATATGAGCAATTTCAGAGATATTTCCCTGTTCTTGTGTAACTGGAGACTTATAAAGAGGTCTGTTGCAATTGTAAAATTGACATCTTCCTGCTGCACGTGCCCAAAGTTCAACTACAACTTTTTGGTTTAACCTTCTTGTAACTTCTTTAGCCATAAGCCCTTTCTTACTAATTTAAAATTCAGGAATAATTGTAACTACAATTCCTTGAATCTTGAAATCTCTATCTAAAAGTATTGGTTGATGAGATTTATTAGTAGATCTAGGCATTAAAACAATAGTATTATCCCTTTTATGGAATTCTTTTACAGTAGCAGAATCATCTATTAATGCTACTATTATGTCACCATCACTGGCTGTTTCCTGCTGTCTAATTAAAAGTAAATCTCCAGCCTTTATCCCCTTCTTATTCATTGAATTCCCATTTGCCCTCAATAAAAAATGTTTAAACTGAGGTTTAGCTAGCTTTACGGATACGGGGATTAATGCTTCTATATTTTCCATAGCAAGCATAGGAACTCCGCAAGCTACTATTCCCACTAACGGAACTGCTACGGTTTGAGCTCTAAACTCATCATTAAAATTTATATCAATAAATTGAAAAGAACCATCTTTTTTTCTCTTTAAAACTCCTTTTTCTAATAATTTTTCTACTATCATAGATGCCGATCGTGGAGAATTATATCCCAAATCTCTACCAAGCTTTCTAATAGAAGGCATATGTCCTCTATGCATTAGAAAATTTCTAATATGCCTTATTGCCTTTAATTCAGTCTGGGAAAACATTTCTCTCTTCATGTATACAGGAGTATACACCATGAATACATCATTGTCAATATTATTTTATTTTTTTCTAAAAAGCAAAAAGCTGAAGTTTATCTCGTACCAGAACAAGTTCGGTACGGGATAAATCCAGCAGGTGAAAACATAAACTGCTTGAGCTACGAGCACAAAACCAACTAGAGCAGAAGAATTATTTGTCTTGTGGAATAACTTCTATCTTTGTTAGTTGTGAAAAATGTTTAGGTTATTCATTATTCAGCTTATATGTCCATACATCATAATCAAACGAAATTATATGGCAACGAAATTCTTTTACTTCACCATCTTCTCCAATAAATTTAACTAAAAATCGTCCGTCTGCCATAACGCCTCAAAGGTCAGCCTGTGGAGACCTGCATCGTAATAGCAACTTTAAGTCCAATAAAATGCTCCTTAACGTTCCTTTCGCCCCTTTGGTGCTTCTCTTGGCAAAAGAGGCAACCCCAGTTCAGCAAGATATTGATTATGTTTATCTGTCGCTTGCTCAATATCTTTTTCAATATCAACTAACTTGCTATGCACATCATCTATGTTTATCTGTTCCTCTGACTTAGCAGTGCTAACATAGCGTGATATATTGAGATTAAAATCATTCTTTTCAATTTCACCCATCGACACGCGTCTTGCATATCGCTTTTCTTCTTTGCGAAACTGATATGTGTCAACAATTTTCTCTATATGTTCCAGGAGCAAGAAGTTCTGGCGCTTACCTTTTTCAAAGTTTTCATCATCGCTAGCATTAATAATTAACACGTCATCAAACTTTTTGCACTTCTTTAGCACTAAAATACAAACCGGTATTCCTGCGGAGAAGAATAGATTCGCAGGCAAACCGATCACAGTATCGATATTTCCATCCTTTAAGAGCTTGGTACGAATACGCTCCTCCGCTCCGCCACGAAACAACACACCGTGAGGCAAAATAATCGCCATTGTGCCATCCTCACTCAAAAAGTGAAAACCATGCAATAAGAAGGCAAAATCGGCAGCAGATTTGGGCGCAAGTCCGTAACTTTTGAATCTGAAGTCTTCCGCCATTGCTTCAGTTGGCTCCCATCTATAACTAAACGGTGGATTGGCAACAACTGCACTAAATTCAAGTTTTTTAGCGGGATTCATTTCTCGTAAAATATTCCAATCATTCGATAGTGAATCCCCATGATAGATTTCAAATTCAGAATCCTTCACCCCGTGCAGGAGCATATTCATACGCGCAAGGTTATAGGTAGTAATATTTTTCTCCTGCCCATATATTTTCCCAATACCATGAGACCCGAGTTGATTGCGAACATTCAATAAGAGAGATCCTGACCCGCACGCAAAATCCAAAACATTATTAAGTTTCTTCTTCTTTCCTGCAGATGGATTCTGGCTATCGAGTGTAACGATTTCAGAAAGGACCGTGGATATCTGCTGTGGGGTATAAAACTCACCAGCTTTTTTGCCAGAACCTGCAGCAAATTGACCAATTAGATATTCGTACGCATCTCCCAAGACATCGCTATCTGCAGAAAAATTTGCAATCCCTTTGGCAATTTCAGTAATAATAGAACAGAGTTTATCGTTACGATCACTATATTTTTTCCCCAACTTTTCTGAATTCAGATTAATCTCAGAAAACAATCCCTGAAAAGTGCTTTCAAAGGATTCATTTTCAATATACTTAAAACCTTTCTCTACTGTAGTGAGTAAATCTTGATGCTGAGTTCTTGCCAGCTCAACAATATTATTCCATAGATATTGCGGCTTAATCACATAATGGACTTTACGGCGCATTTGCTTCTCGAATTCAACAACATCATCCGTATTCTCCTCATACCAAACCGACAAAGGCGCGCGCTTATCATCACCATTCAGCTTTGGATAATCTGCGCCTAATTCTTTTTTTGCTGAAGATTCATAGTTGTCAGACAAATAACGTAAAAAAAGAAAAGACAACATATAATCACGAAAATCATCAGCGTTCATTGCCCCGCGCAATTTATCCGCAATACCCCAGAGAGTATTACCTAATTTACTTAATTCTTGTGCTGTCATGTTAAACTTACCTCCTATATATGAAACCTATATTTATACTGCACTTTTTGAAAAACATCTTTAAAAATATCTTCTTCTGTTTGTGACATCTTATTAAACTGAAGCCTATATGCATTTTTATGAGATAAAGAGTTAATTGTAGTTGCTATTTCCTCAGTATTTTCTATTCCAATTTGGGCTAAAACATAATCCATTCGTCCTTTGCCTAGAAACGAGGAAATATTTTCAAGCAATTGCCTTAATAAAACAAAATGATAGGCAAACAATTCTGTTTTAATTGCATTGTCTAACAATTGGATTAAATGAAGATGGAACAAAAATACATCGTTGTTCGGACGATTTAGAACAAGCTTCTTATCAATATTGTTTAAAATAAATAATTCTGTTAAATTCTTATAGCGTCCGCTTTTTTCTCCTCGTTTTAAACGATCAGCTAAAATGGAGAACAAGCCTATATGATGAGTAGTTATAATAATCCGCTTCTTAGAATAAAACTCTTCAATGATATTAAAAATTGATTCAGCCGTAATAAAAATATTATGCTCATCTAGACTTGAAACAGGATCGTCAATAAAGATGTGCGCATCTTGTTGATTTGCCCAGCCATCCACTTCAAAAAGAGCCAAGAAAAAACACCATACAAAAATTCTCTCCTCTCCTCTTGAAATTTTTATTCGATTTCTATTATCTTCATCGACATAGAAAGAAACAGATTCAATTCCTTTTTCTGGGTTATCGTAAGGATTTAAAGAAAATATATATTTCGGATGGTACATTGCCAATTTCTCAGATAATAAATCTTCTGTAATCAAAGAATGGAACTGATTCAAACTGCTATAATTAATCTTAAGCTTTATATCCGCATTATCATTATCTTCATCATTATCCCAAACAAAAAGATCTTCACTAAACGCATTATAATAAACACCGGCATGCTGACCATCAATTAGATTTTTTGTAAAATCTTTATACGCCACACAAAGCCTTGTTTTACCAATAGAATTAAATGCATAAATAAGAACTATGCTTTTTTGAATCTCTTTTAGCTGTTGAGCAACTTCTGATATATTCATACTTCTTAGTCCTTTAGCTGTTTTCGTTTATCACCGGAAACAGGCCCTGCATCAAACCTCTTTTATGCTCTCTAAGGGATTCAAGTTTTTGGCTTTGTGCATTTAGTAGATCATCTACATAAGAAAGACAATCTGCGATTTTTTGTTGTTCTCCCGAAACTTTCTTGGGAAAGTAAATCATTTTTTCTTTGAGGGAAGAAAAGTGTCTTTTATATTCTTCTGTACTAACTGGATTAAATGTTAGAAACTGATACAAATACCTGGGATCAATTAAATCGCTTGGACATAAAACTTTGATTCCGTCAGCTCCTTGAGCAAATGGCTTATAGATTATCTTTAAAACACACGTATGATCCCCAAATATTATCAGAGGCAAATTATTAGTAACTAGTGCATCTCTATCGTTGGTCCACCCAGAAATATAATTTTGAGATTGGTCTACGATTGGAAACTTTCCTTCTGATAGATAATTTGATGTTAATAGCTTTTTCGGAGGAGTGACAGTTGATATTAGCTTAGATAACTTTTCCTGACCCCACTCCTCATCATTCCGAAACTCCGGAAAACGCAATTTTGGGACAGTTTCCCCTTCTGCGGGAAATAGTTGCTGCAGCAAGCCTTTTTTGTAGGCATTAAGTGAATCGAGCTTTTGACTGTGCGCACTAATTAAATCATCGATGGAAGAAAGACAATCGGCAATTTTTTGTTGTTCTTTAGGATGGGGTGATGGTAAAGGTATTCCATCAAAAGCGTTTGGAGTTATACTCATTCGGTCATGCCTGGCTCCAGTATTGGAAAGCATTCTCAGACAGTCGTACCAGTGTGTTGTTTTAAAATACTGCTCATAAAAATCATTATGTATGTTTTTAAATCTAAAAACAATATACAAAGGAGACATTATTCCTTTGCCAATTTTGTTTTTAGATATTGGCCCAACGGGAGCGATCTTCGAAACACGTGGGTTATAAACGTAATCCCCCTCATCAACAATGAAATATCCTTCTAGATTGGCTTTATTAGCAATGTCTTTGTCAAAGAAGTCTCGCTGATCAATAATTCCAACTGCAGCAGAATTAGTCAAAACACGTGTTATTTTGCCTTTTTTGTTTTTTTGCGTAATTCTGTTTGCCAGAACTTTGAGCTTTTCTTGGCTCCACTCTTCCGCATCCTGAAACTCAAGAAAACGTAACTTCGGAACTAGTTTTTTTTCTTTTTGTTTATTCATACGCCGCCAACCCCGAAATCTCCCGCCCTTGGGCTAATTTTTTAAGTAAAGGAATCAAGTCTTCCATAAGATCCAGCTCTTTTTTTAAGCGATCTTTCCAGCTCAATGCCAAGGGCGCTAAAAGATCACTCAATTGTTCTCCATCGAATATCATCCGGTTCATAATGCTATCTACAAACGATTTCAGCCTCTCAGCTTCAAGGCCATGTTTCTCAGCTGTATCCGCCAACGCTTTTGCGAATCTTTCAGCTTTAAACTCCTCATACCCTTCTTTGGTTTCTTTCTCATTTAAGCCTTTGCCTACTTCCAAACTGTTTATGTAATCAGTAATATATTCGCGCTCGTCAATCAGGTTAGCACTTGAACTAAGTAAATTAATCAATTGTTCACGGGTCATTTTTTGTTTTTTGGGTTTGTTTTGAGTATATTTGGAAATCAACTTCATTATGTAGTCGTAGTCAATTACAGATGAAGAAAATAATACAAATTCAAAGTCAAGTTGCTGGACCTCGGGACTTACCTGGTCTCCACCTTTGTCCTGTATTGTTTTCAATTGTTTGGCTGTTTCTAAATACGAACTGCGGAATGAACGCAATTCGTCTTCGGAAAGAAGTTTTTCGATTTTTTCTTTTTGTTCAGTTGTTAAATCAGTGTATTGATCTAATTGGGTCTTTAGCCGCTGCACTTCTTTAAATCGATTGATAAAATTAATACGCGCGTCATCACCTTTCAGATTATATGCTGCCTGCGGTTCGCAAACCAAATCACTTGATTGCATAAAATCACCCAATGCGGCAACGGCTTTTTCATATTTTTCAATTACAATAGGAGCGGGATCAACCAGCCAAATTTCCTTAGCGCGTCCTGCATTTTCACCTGAAAACAAAGCTATTGCTTTATCAACTTCGTCTTGTTGCTGCCGAAAATCAAGCACGTTTCCATATGGTTTAGTATCGTTCAAAATGCGATTGGTTCGTGAAAAAGCCTGAATCAACCCATGATATTTAAGATTTTTATCCACATACAATGTATTGAGGTACTTTGAATCAAAGCCTGTTAAAAGCATATCTACGACAATGATAATATCAATTTTCTTTTTACGAGGATAATCGTCGTTCGGATATTTCTGGTCTTTTATGCGCTGCTGAACATCTTGGTAATACAAATCGAAATCTCCAATACGATGGTTCGTTCCATACTGTGTATTGTAATCTGCAATAATCGCTGTTAGCGCTTCTTTCTTCTTGTCCGGTTCCTGCTGATTATCGATCTTTTCCTGAGGTAAATCTTCCTGAATTTGCGCTACGTCTTTATTGCCTTCGGCGGGAGGTGAGAATACACAGGCTATATTCAATGGCTCATAGCTTTCATCGTCCGCAATACGTTTGGCTTGCAATTCTTTAAACAAAGCATAATACTCAATGGCATTATTTATAGAAGCCGTTGCTAATATCGCGTTGAAACGACGCTTGTTCGTTGCTGAATTATGCTTGTCCAATATGGCTTCAACAACTGCTTGCTGAGCAAGGCCTTCACCGGGTTTAACTTTTGCCGTGCCTTCTCCTTTAAAATAATCAACATGAAAACGCAATACATTCCGATCTTCTATCGCATGCGTAATTGTGTACGAATGCAGTTGCTTCTGAAAAACATCTTCGGTTGTTTTATATGAGGCTTGCTGACCATCAATTTTTTTATAAGTCGCATTATCATCAAAAATAGGGGTGCCGGTAAAACCAAAAAGCTGTGCGTGCGGAAAGAATTCTTTAATGGCTATATGGTTTTCACCAAACTGCGATCTATGGCATTCATCAAAAATAATTACAATACGCTTATTACGCAATGGCTCCAACTGTTCTTTATAAGTCAGCTTGCCTTTTTCCTTTCTATTTTGATTGCGCTTGCTATTTTCGTCTAAAGCTAGTCCCAGTTTTTGAATGGTGGTCACAATGACTTTGTCAGCATAATCTTCAGATAACAAACGTTGCACAAGCGTATACGTATTGGTGTTTTCTTCAACACAACCTTCCTGAAATCTATTGAATTCTTCGCGGGTTTGCCGATCAAGGTCTTTACGGTCAACGACAAACAAACATTTTTCAATATCAGGATTGTCTTTTAAAAGCGTGGATGCCTTAAACGAAGTAAGTGTTTTGCCACTGCCTGTGGTGTGCCAAATATACCCATTCCCTCTATTTTGATGAATACAATCGACAATCGCTTTAACCGCATAAATCTGATAAGGACGCATAACCATCAGCTTCTGCTCACTAACAACCAGAACCATATACCGGCTAATCATCTGACCTAGAATACATTTAGGGAGAAACTTCTCGGCAAAATCATCTAAATGGGCGATTTTTTTATTATCTTCACTGGCTAAGTGATACACAGGTAAATAGCGTTCGTCTGAATTAAAACTGAAATGTTGCTTGTGATTGTTAGCAAAATAATAGGTATTAGACCTGTTGCTCACAATAAAAAGCTGCATGAAACAAAGTAGCGTATTAGTATATCCGTTACCCGGATCATTTTTGTAATCAACTATCTGTTCCATGGCACGCCGCGGACTAACATCGAGACTTTTAAGTTCAATCTGCACAACCGGTACACCATTAATAAGTAGTATGACATCATATCGGTGATGGCTGTTGTTGGTATTAATACGCAATTGATTAATGATTTCAAATTCGTTTTTGCACCAATCATTGATATTGACCAGAGTGTATTGCAATGGCGTTCCGTCTTCTCGTTGGAAGGTATTGCGCTCTCGCAGTGTTGTAGCAGCTGCAAATACATCTGGTGTAACAATTTCATCACGTAGGCGAGCAAATTCGGCATCGGTCAGATGAACCTTGTTTAAAGATTCGAATTTCTCTCGAAAATTTTGCTCAAGAGAATCTCTATCTCGAATATCTTCCCGATAGGTGTATTTAAGTTCTTTAAGTTTATCAATGAGTTTCTGTTCTATTTCATTTTCTTTCGTCATTTTTTATCCCATTATTAACAAGAATACATTACTTTTATTACCTAAACTAAATTGCTTTCTTCAAAACTAAAATACGTATCATCTCCTACGATAACGTGATCCAAAAATTTAATATTCATCAATTGTGATGCACTACTTAATTCTTGTGTGAATCGTTTATCATGCATGCTTGGCATTATACTACCGCTGGGATGATTATGCACGCAAATAATAGATACCGCGAATTTCTGCAATGCACTATGAATAATCTCTCGAACAAGCGGCATGGCATGGTTAACCGTACCAGTGGCAGTGTCTTCCATGTCAATTAGTCGTTTACTA
>JAQVOV010000137.1 GCA_028702395.1 Candidatus Omnitrophota bacterium | reverse complement strand
GAAACAATATTTTCATGTTTTTCAACATATCGCAATAGAAGATCACGTGCTGTAAATTGGGGCAATCTTTCAGAGCCTGATATAACCTCTTTTGAGGTAAAACCTAAAGTGGAATCAAAACTAGAATTAATGCAAGGTTTGATAGAGAACAAAGTTGTTTTCGGGGTTGATTATTTCAGAGGAAAAAATGATATATTCAGCGGAGCATCTGTAGATACGAATATTGATATATATAAAACTACTGTAGGGACATATTTGCTTAACAAAGTTTTAATAGATAAACGTTTTATTTTAAATGGCGGGGTTAGATTAGACCATGCGAAATATGTTTTTGATCAAGAGAAACCTGATGTTTTTTCTGAGACAATATATTTGAATGAAACAGCTATTAATGTGGGAATAGGTTACAAATACAATGATAGGTCACAAATATATTTTGATTATGCCAGATCTTATAGATATCCTGTGGTAGATGAATTTTTCTCATATGCATACTATGATTTCTGGAAAATGGTAAATGTTCCTGCGTTTGTTAATACTTCCTTAAAACCGCAAACCGCTAATAATTTCGAAATAGGAATAAAGGATAATTCTTTTGATATTGTTAATTTTAAAATGGATTATTATTTTATTGACACAAAAAATGAAATATTATATGACCCTGCATCAGGGGCGTTCGGAGCAAACGTAAATTATCCTAATACTTTCCGACATGGTCTGGAATTGGAAGTTAATGGGCAACTCTTTGATGTGGTAAGTGCATTTTTAAATTATACTTATCAGCAAGCCAAATTTGCTGGCGGAAGTTATTCAGGAAAAAATATTCCTCTTGTTCCTAGTGACAAAATATCCTTTGGTTTTAATATCAAACCTATAGAGTCTGTCAATATAGACTTGATCAGTAATTATGTTGGGCAAAGGGTTGCCGGCAGTGATATGGATAATAGCGGCCCTAAACTGAAATCAGCATTTGTTACAGATCTTAATATAGAGGTTAAAGTGAAAGATATATCGATAGTAGGGTCAATAAAAAACATGTTTGGCGCAAAGTATTTCTCAAGTGGATTTCATTATGGCCCAGGAGCTGATTACTATTACCCAGCATCTGAGAGAAGATATGAGCTTAGTGTGAGTTGTGTGTTTTAGGAGTTCATAGGATTTTAAAGGAAAAAGGGTGGGACGTCCTGAACGAGGTTTTCGTAGGGGCCATCGCCCTCGATGGCCCTGAAAGAAGGCTTCTTTAAAAAAGCAGAATAAAATTGTTTTTTCGAGACCGCAAATTCCCCCACCGAGGGAATTTGCTTAGAACAAAAGCTCGATATGTAATAGGGTTTACCATGGTCGAGCTTTTGTTATGTCCCTCAAAAACAATTTTATTCCTTCTTACGGTTGCACAACTGTAAAATGATAGGGGAGGTTATCGCAGATTTTTTGGAAAGATACTATGCTTAACCAAAAAATCTATTAGATTGGCCGATGGCCAATCTAATTTCTGAGATATTTTTTAAAAATATCTCAGGCGATTTAACTGGTTAGAAACAAAGACAGGGCTTAAATATCGCTAAGTCTTTGTTTCTTGATGTTTTGAAGTGGAAGGTTTTTTATTGAGCTATGAGCTGCGAGTCGCGAGTTTCGAGCTTGTGGAACATCCTAAATGTAGTTAATAGGAGTTCGTGAACCGTTAACCGTAAACCGTCCTATTAACATACGGATCACGGTTAACGTCAAACGTTTAACGATTAATGATTTACGCACAACCTGCCTGCTGGCAGACGGGCCGAGATCTAGAGTAGGGGCAATTCATGAATTGCCCCTACAAAAACCATAGGGAGAAGTAATAACACGTTATTTTTTTACTTACAGACTCAAGATATTTACCATTAATCCTGTTTTGTGAAAAAACCTTTGGTTAAGGGCATAAACTCACTACACAGTACCCAAGACACCTGACTTGTTTTGCCGCCTTAGCAGTAAAAAACCATATATTAATATTAAAACATTTGACTTTAGAACAAAAACCATGTATATTTACTGCTATAATGGTAAAAAGGAGGAGTTGTGGGACAGTTTATAAATATAAGTAAAGCAATAATAAAGTATAGAAAAATAATGGGACTTAGTAGAAATGACTTTGCCAAACTTGCAGGAGTTGGAAAAACTGCTTTATATGATGTAGAGCATGGAAAGAGTTCCATAAAGTTTGATACATTGGAAAAGATCTTAACAGCACTTAATATAGCTATTGAGATCAAAACTCCAGATGGAAGGAAATAAAATATGCAAAAAGCAGATGTTTTTATTGAAGATCGTCTTGTTGGTTCTTTAATAAAGAATGACAAACAGTATGTTTTTGAATATATAGCAGATTATGATGGAAAACCCATATCTCTTACTATGCCTATATCACAGAAAAGATATGAGTTTGATGAGTTTCCTTCTTTTTTTGATGGACTTTTGCCAGAGGGTATACAGTTAGAATCTTTGTTGAAGAATAATAAAGTAGATCGTCAAGACTATTTAGCACAACTTATTGAAGTAGGTGAAGATCTAGTAGGAAATGTTACTGTAAGGGGAGTTCAAAGTGAATAAATTTTGTCCCATTACATATGAACCTATAGAAGATAATACGATGTATTCTTTAAAAGGTCTTAAACTTTTATCTCCAAAGTTAAAGGTGTTAAATCCTTTTCCTTTTTCGCTTGAAGAACAAATGTATGAGATATCCCAAAGAAGTCATAAAATATCTGTGCAAGGAGTTCAACCAAAGTTGAGTGCTGTTTTAAATCCAACAGAAATGTGTTTTTCTATAGTTGATAGAAAGGCTAAGTATATATTAAAACCTCAAAATAACCCTTATCCTCAACTTCCTGAAAATGAAGCATTAACAATGAAATTAGCACAATTGTTAGGAATAGATGTGCCTTTATCAGGGTTGATATATGCTAAAGACCAAAAAATGGTATATTTTGTTAAGCGGTTTGATAGGGTGGGTGTGAAAAAAAAGATCCCTGTAGAGGATTTTGCGCAACTTTCAGGAAAAAACAGGGATACAAAGTACAATTCTTCAATGGAGAAAGTTCTAAATATAGTAGAAACTTTTTGTACGTTCCCATTATTAGAAAAGAAGAAATTGGTTTTCAGAACAATATTTAATTATATAATTGGTAACGAAGACATGCACCTTAAAAATTTCTCTCTAATAACAAGAGAGAACAAGATAGAGCTTTCACCAGCATATGATCAGGTAAATTCGACTATAGTTTTAAAAGAACCGCAAGAAGAGATAGCTTTACCTTTAAATGAGAAGAAAAACAATATTAAACGTAGTGATATCATTCAATACTTTGCAAAAGAAAAAGCAGGGTTAAATGACAAGATTATTTTAGAGATGCTTAATACTGTAAAAGACAACTTTTCTATAATGCAAACGTATATTGATCGAAGCTTTTTATCCGGCGAGCTAAAAAAGAAATATTTAGAGCTAATGAAAAAGCGAATGACTGTTTTGTTTGGATAATGTATGAGCGCAAAGCGTGAATCGTATTGTTTAACTACGGTTCACGAACTCCTATCAACTTCATTCAGGATGTTCCATAAGCTCGTAACTCAAGATAGAACCTTCCACTTCGAAACATCAAGAAACAAAGACTTAGCGATATTTAAGCCCTGTCTTTGTTTCTAACCAGTTAAATCGCCTGCGATATTTTTAAAAAATATCGCAGGAATTAGATTGGCCATAGGCCAATCTAATAGATTTTTTGGTTCAATGCAGCACCATTCCAAAAAATTGGCGATAACCTCTCCCACAACTTTACAGTTGTGCAACCGTAAGTAGGAATAAAATTGTTTTTGAGGGACATAACAAAAGCTCGACCATGGTAAACCCTATTACATATCGAGCTTTTGTTCTAAGCAAATTCCCTCGGTGGGGGAATTTGCGGTCTCGAAAAAACAATTTTATTCCGCTATTTTTAAGAAGCCTTCTTTCAGGGCCATTGAGCCTGCCGGCAGGCTGGTACGCCCCTACGAAAACAATGTTCAGAACCATCCACAAGCTCGCTGCGCGTTACTCGTAGCTCGTTGCAAAATGTTATATCACTATTCACTTCAGTTTTATCTCCTGTCAAGGCAAAACGAAAATGTCCTATTCTCAGCAAAGCAAAAATGTCCTATTCATATGTGAATCTCTTTTAATGTTTTAGCCTCTATTTTAGGGATATCCCATTTCCCGTTAGCTTCCTTTCTTAT
>JAQVOV010000021.1 GCA_028702395.1 Candidatus Omnitrophota bacterium | reverse complement strand
CTAAGCATAATTGATACCATGTTTTAGTTTTATTAGGTATAATAAAAACAGTTTCTCCTGATCTTCTAAGCTCATCAGCTTTTTTATCAGCTGACGCTTTATCTTTATATGCAATAATTTGAACTGTGAAAGGTAATTTTTCCTGAATTTCCGTTGTTTTCACTGAAACAACTTGTTGTACAGGCTCTTCCACAATAATGTTACTTTCTTCCTGTTCAAGGACATTTGTATCAATTCCTTTTAAAATAACGATATCTTTCGTGATATCATTAGACTGAACAGGTAACTTATACCCTGCTATTCTTTTACCGCTTTCAACACCAATTGCATAAGCTACTATTAATGCCAGTAAAACAAAAATAGCATATACAAAAAATATCTTTGATTCCATTACAAACATACTTTTTTGGATTTTTGCAACTGGTTCTCTCTTTGATCCTTTTAATGGATCATCGTCTTTAGAGAGATCCTCAAAGAATTCGCCTTGTATCTCAGTTTCCATAATTTTGATATTATAGCATATAAGTATACAAAACAAAGCTTTTTTTGAAAAAAACAACTGGGGATATCTGCCTGTATATTCCACATATATTATGTCGTGAAGCATGAGCCGTTAACCCTAATTAAACTATACGGTTTACGGATCACGGTTAACGGTTTATGAACCCCTGTTAAATGGCATCAAACTCTTATAAACTGAGTTTAGGACCTTCCACTACGATATGCGATATGCGCTTTGCGATAAGCAATTTTCGATATGTTCTCTGTAGATCACAGGCCAGTTCAAATATTAAACCTAACGTTTACTTCCCTATTGAAAACTTCAACCTAGGGCTGTCTATTTTTAAGCTCTTAGTTTCTGGATCATTTTTCAGTTCTAATTCCAGCAAATATCCCCCATCAGGAGTATCTTCAAGAAAACCGAGTGCTTCTTCAGGTAAAAAGCTGCCAAGCTCTTTGGAAAATATTCCTTTTAAAGATATTTGCAAATAACCTCTATCTGATATTTTACCAGTCAAAAGCAATGTTAGATCTTTTGAAAATACATTTAATTTTAGGACCTCAGCAAAAATATCATACAAAAGGACATTGAACTCAATCTTATCAAATCCTATTTTATTGTCTGTTGCAAAACTGTTAAAAAGATCTTCAGGTAAATACTTTATCAAAGATTTCTTTTCTTGCTCATATTCGGAAATGTCAATAACAGGTTTATCCATAATACAGTTCAAAACAATTCCCCTCTTCGAAAACAAGAACTTATAATCAAAAGATATATGTGCATTTTTTGCGACAAGTATACCAGGAAGGTCTTTTGTCCCAACCTTTACATTTTCAAGATCAATACCTTTAAAGATAAAGGCATCAATAAAGTTACAATTATTATCATAGGAGATCTCAAGTTTCATAGAATTAAACAAATATTTAAGAAGATAATCTCCGCTCTTTGAAAAAAATATTACAGAAAAAATAGATATAACAATTAAAAAAACTATGCTGGTATACAAAAGGAAACTGCTGATATGTTTAAAATGAAGATTTTTTTTCATTAGACAAAGCCTTATCGATCGTTCTTATTGTTTGCATATCCTGGGTATAGCTGTATCCAACTGTTGAAGAAACCTGGATACTATTAAGAATACCTGCTTCGGCAAGTTCAGACAAAACTTTTTTCACAAGTTTTTCGTCTGCCCTAACCCAAGTTGAAACACCTCGAAGTGTGTCAATAGCTGCAGGATTTTCATGAAAAAACATAATGACCTTTTTGTGCAAGTCTGATCTGAAAATAATTTTCTCAATTCCCATTGAACTCCTTCTCTAACATGATTATAACACTTTTGCGTTTCATTACTTCCATGAAGGATTCAACTACCTTGGGATCGAACTGTTTACCTGAATTGACCTTGATCTCATTAATAGCCTCTAATAATGTTTTTCTTTTCCTATAAGCTTTTCGCGAGACCATAGCATCAAAAGCCCCAACAAGCCCCATTATTCTTGCACCTAAAGGTATATCATTACCTTTTAATTTGGCTGGATACCCTGTGCCATCATAATTTTCATGGTGATATAGTATTATAGGAACAACATCTTTTAAAAGTTTAAGAGGTTTGAGGAATTTTGCTGCTTTTTGCGGATGTTCTTTTATCATATCGTACTCTTTCCCGGTAAGAACACCTTTCTTCTTCATAAGTTTATCAGGTAATGCTATTTGTCCTGCGTCATGCAATAATGCTGCATATTCCAAGTATTTTAATTCAATTTCCGACATTTTCATCTGTTTACCTATGAGATTGACCAATTTCAAGAAAGCTTGATCTGGCAAAAAACTACCTGGAGAACGTGTTTCAAGCATTGCTGCAATACTTTTTATACTTCCTTCAGTCATTTTTTCCTGTTGTTTATACAATTGTGCATTCTTTATTGCAATAACCGCTTGCTCTGCCAGCGTTTGCATGATCTCTTCATCAAAATCATTAAAAGGAGTTTTATCTATCTTATTATAAACAGTTATTACACCTATGATCTCTTCATCTACAAGAGGTGTTGCTATATATTCTTTTCCCCGTATGATTTTACCGAATTTTACAGCTTTACCTGGAGCATATTTGCCTATCTCCACTTTTCTCAGCTCTGCTGTTTTTGTTCTAAGATCAACTGTAGACTTTGGCAAAAGTGTTTTCTTCTTGCTATCAACAAGTTTTATTGAACACCTGTTTGCTCTTAATATTTGAAGTGTCAATCTTGCAACTCGCGGTAAAAGCTCATTAATATCAAGCGTTGAGTTTATAAGTCTATGAACAGTATGAACAGTTGATAAAGCTATAGCTCTGGGACGAATTGCATCATACATTCTTTTAAGTTCTAGTTCTTTTTGAACTTCCCTTAATATAGTATCTGTCAATGCAATAAATATATCCAATAAATTTTCTGGCGGCATAGAAGTAAGATCATATAAAAGGATATAGCCATATATCCTTAACCCTTGTATTACGGGACAACAAACACCAAACTTATTTTCATAACAGAAGATCTCTGCTTTATCTTTTTTTGCAGAAAAATCCATGATCTCAGAAAAATCAGATGTTTTCTTTTTCTTTTGGTTTTTAGTGGTCAAAAGCCAAAATGTCTGCGGAAAATCATCAGGCATACATGCATTGTTTTCTGTGATAAACCATTTGAAATTCCCAAAAACTTTTGAGAACATACGTTTTTCATTTTGAAAATGGATATTTTTTTGTAATTTTTCAAGCAACGCTTCAATAGAATGGTCTTTTTTCATCTTATACCTTTTCAAATGGATCAAATAACTTTTTATACTCTTCTAACGCATATCTATCTGTCATTCCGGCAATGTAGTCACAGATAACTCTATATTCTCCGTCTTTTTTCACTCGTTTATAGGTTTTTGGCGGAAGTTGTTCAGGTTTTTCAAGATAAAGCTCAAATAATTTCCTTAGGAACCTACAAGCTTTATCTGACATCCTCAAAACCCTATAATTCCTATAAAGAGCTTCCATCAAAAAAGCCTTCAATCGCTCACGTTTTTTTTGCAGCAATGTTGAAAAACCAACTATCTTCTGAGTACATCTTTTAACATCTTCAACAGATTTAATATTATATTTAAGGATGTTTTTTTCTGTATTCGAAATAACATCTGTAACCTGTTTATCTATTAATGCCCTGACAATTTGATGTCTTTTCATATCTTCTGTTATTTTCGGATATTTTTTTTTGATATCTTTTGATATCTCATTCCATAATGGCACATAAGATAACTGTTTTTCTGTTATATGCCCGCTCATAAGCCCATCATCAACATCATGATTATCATATGCTATTTCATCGGCAATGTCAACTACTTGTACTTCCATAGGAGGAAAACCTTTTAGATCAAATTCATCTGCGATCATCGGATGATCATGTAAAGTGTTATGGCGGATTATGCCTTCCCTTACTTCATACGAAAGATTTAACCCCTCATAAAGCGGAGTTCTTTTCTCAAGGACATCAACAACCCTTAATCCGTGGCAATTATGTTCAAATCCACCATGATCTTTCATGAAATCATTTAAAACTTTCTCACCGGCATGACCAAATGGAGTATGCCCCATATCATGCGCTAACGCAATAGTTTCAACCAGATCATCATTTAATTTTAAGGCTTTTGCAATGGTTTTTGCAATGTGTGCAACTTCCATAGTGTGAGTAAGGCGAGTTCTGTATGAACCTCCTTCATGATTAACAAATACCTGTGTTTTGTATTCAAGTCTTCTAAAGGCGGTAGAATATATTATCCTTCCCTTATCCCTATCATACACATTTCGATAAGAATGTTCAGGTTCATTATATTTTCTTCCTTTGGTATTGCATGAATGAAATGCATATAATGCCAAAATACGGTTTTCTCTTGTTTCTAATTCTTTTCGTGTGATCATAAGCTTTTTACCATAATATCATATAAGGCGTTCAATGACTGTGAAATAACCCTGGTATTCCCTAAAATTGCCATAAAATTCGCATCTCCATCCCACCTTGGAACAATATGTATATGAATATGCCCTGTTATACCGGCACCTGCTGTTCTGCCCAAATTCATTCCAATATTATACCCACCAGGGTGTAATTTGTCATCTAAAATCTCTTTTGTTCTTTTAATGATCTTGAACATCTCCAAAATCTCTTTATCTGCAAGTTTTTCTATGGCATTAATATGCCTATATGGTACGACCATTATATGTCCATTATTATAAGGATATTTATTCAAAATGGAAAAACAATATTTACCTCTATAAATAATAAGATGTTTTTTGTCATATGATTTATCCTTTTTCTTTTCAATACAAAAAACACATTTTTTCTCTTTTTGTCCATATAAATATTTTTCTCTCCAAGGCGCCCAAAGCTTTTCCATATACCCTCCAGTCAATAATCACGTTTAAGTAAAAAGTCCGCCAATCTATCTTTTATAGTGGCGAGATCTCGCCAAAATTTTGCAATTTTTGGCGGATAAAAAATCTGTTATCATTGTGGAATCTTTTAAAACTTGAGTTCAGAACCTTCCACACTTTTTCCTTTTACCTTTTTCCTTTTTACTTATAAAGTCCACTAAACCCTCTCGCTCTACCCCGCCCTATACATTAACCAATACGATAATGTCCCGATGATCAATATAACAACTGACGGTAAAATAAATCTTGGCTTATGTACCTTACGTTCACGAAGAAGACTTAACACAACTATGATCGTTAATAAAAGTGCTCCTCCGCTTACAATAAGTGTTATAGCATTTAGCCTTCCAATAATAGCTGCCGGTCTATATACCATATCCATCAAAGGCACAATGCAGCAATCAAAAAAATTAGACCCTAAAATATTTCCTATAGACATTTCAGGAGAATTCAGTCTTAATGCTGCTAAAGAAACCGTCAATTCAGGTAATGAAGTGACAAATGCCATAAATAATGCCCCTATGAAGGATTCATTTATTTTTGTTTTTTCTATCATAGCATTTGAAATGTTCCCAAGCCAAAAAGATAAAGCAAAAACAATGAATAGAAAAGCAAAAAACAAAATGGAAGGGGATATTCTATAGCTTACACTTTCTTGATCTATATTTTGATGGTCATGCCTTTTGCTGACAAGTTTACCCATTCCCATAATATATAAACCAATTATCAGAAAAGATTCAATACCTACATTAAAAAGAACTGCAAACGAAGGCCATTTCATCCGTATGAAATAAGACGTTACTATCACAAATAAAATAGCTATTGTATATGTAGAAGTGATAATATTTTCTTTTTTTGCTGCTGTAAAAGTTTGCCCGTTTGAAATAAAAATATCTAATACTGCTAATATCATAAGGTTGATTATCAATGACCCTATAGCATTAGCAAACCCTAGATCTATTTTGGCAATAGAAAAACATTCAGGAACAACTGAAATACTTGCAAAAACTTCAGGCATTGAAGTAGCAAAGGCTAAAAATAAAACTCCTACAAATCCTTCACTCCAGTTTTTTTCTCTTGCTATTTGAGTTCCGAATTTAGAGGCGTAATGTGATGAAAGGATCAACAGAAAAGCACATATGAGCAATTGTAGAACAATGATTATCATATCTTAATAATTTCCCCTTTAATAGTATCTCCTATTCGAAGGACCCCATATGAATTATATTTAGCGAATAATTTATCTGTAGGGCTTCCCGGATTAAAGAACAGGGTTTTCCCTATAACAGTGTTCATTGCACAATGAGAATGCCCAAAAACTATAACATCAATTGTCTCATCAAATTCATTTTTTACAGTTTCAACGATCTTTTTTGGACTTCCAAAACCATGAATGACCCCTATCCTAAAGTTACCTATCTTTATGATCTGCTTCTGAGGGAATATCGATCTAATATATGGATCGTCCATATTCCCAGCAACTGCCTTAAGAGGGGCAATGGCCTGCAATTGATCAGAAACCTCTTTTTCTACCATATCTCCTGCATGAATTATCATATCACAATCGGACAAAGCTTCTAAAAGTTTCTCTGGCAGCTCAAAAGCATTCTTAGGTATATGCGTATCGGACAAAACCCCAATTTTCATTTGTTTCTGTTCCTTATTAAATTATAAGATCTTGTCTGTTAAAAAGTCTAAAAAGCATATTTATAGTATTCAGGTCCCAAACCCATATATTCTTTGCTTTAGCCAGTAAAACAGCATCTTGATCGATCTGGGAAAGTGTTATCAAGATCCTTCTTGTTATTTTATTGTTTTTTGACCCTGTCTTTTTCAGAAAATCCACAATATCCTTGTCTGAGACAGCTTCTTTTTTTATCTTATATGCCCAATATTTTTTTTCAGTTTCACAGAAAATATAATTAACATCATCCCCATATCTTAAGATCTCTGCTTTTGAAAAACATGGTATTTTTCGACGTTTTTTATCAACTTCAATAAATTCGCCTTTGAACATCATAAAAAGTTCTTTTAATCTATCAAAAGGTCCTTTGTTATACTCAATGAGATATTCCTCAATATCACTGTCTACAAGATGCCCAAATTCCTTTTTCCTGTCCTCATTAGACCCCAAAAAAGAAATTTCTCTTGGCAAATAAACATTTCTCAGCCAAAATCCAAAGAACTTATCCTGAATAAAATAGAACATCCCTACTTTACCTACAAAATCCATAGCTGCAAGTTCTTCGAGTCTTTCTGAAATTTGACGTTCATCCTGTTTTAAGTAAAGTGCGATATCCTTTAACTTGAAAAAACCTTTTGAAAGCGCGATCAATGCTTCAATATAATTTTTTCGTTTGCTTTTTTCCATCAAAAAATGCACATGATTTATTAGAACCTGATTTATGATACCTGTCTGCTCATATAAAAGCGAGAAAAAAATATCTTTCAAAAGTTCAACATTAACACGATTAACTTCATTCTTTTTAGACAGGTCTGATACTGCTTTGCAGAAGATCTGCAGATAAAAAGGCTTTTGTTCAGTAATGTTCAGAATATAATCAATATAATAGTCACTTATATCCACAGGAGATATTCTTTTTCTTATAAATTCTCTAGAGACCTTTCTTCCAAAGCCTCTTACCTCACAAACCTCAAAATTTCCAAATAAGAGCGAGAGTTTTTCCGTTAGGATCTTTTTAACAGTTATACGCTGTGAACTTGAAACAACATAAAGCGTATCTTTTTGCAGCATGATGATCTTTCCTAAATGCATGAATGGATTTTTTATTTTGAAAGTCTCTATATTATGGAATTCATCGAGAACAATAACACATAATTTACCGGATTCCTCCTTTATAAGAGATGTCAATTGAAAAAGGTCTTTATATGCCTCTGTATATTTCTTTTTCTTTGTTAAGAGTTTTATTGTTTCAATAAATTGATTGGTCTTTGGATATTTTTGAGAAACAAGTTCTTGAAGCATTGTCAATGTTGGGTTATCACATGATATTTCATGTCCATCTTTACGCAATAAACTGACTAATAATGTTCCAAGGAACTTGTTGGAAAATTCCTCAAACCCGGTTTCTGCAACATCCACATAAACAGGTACCAGATCAGTATTTTCCAATGTATTTAAAAAATACTTCAGGATAGAGGTCTTGCCGCAAAGCATCTGACCGGTAAGTGCAACATTCTGCCTGTAACCTGATCTTAGGTCATTTGCTCTTTTTTTAAGAAGACCGAGAATTTGATCCCTACCAAAAAAATCTTTTCCTGTTACTGGTTGAGTGAACATATTATCCTAAAAAATTTATTGGATTGACCGGATTATGTTTTTTTCTGATCTCAAAATGCAAGGACGGCTGCTGAGCACGTCCACTACTACCAGATTTGGCAATAACCTGATCTTGTCTTACAAAATCACCTTCACTTGTAAGATTTGCACTATTATACGCATAAACCGTTTGATATCCATCGCCATGATCTATTATTATTGTTTTACCATATCCTTTGAATACATCTGAACAAAAGGTCACTGTTCCTGACTTAGACGCTTTTACGGAAGAGCCTACCGGAACCTTTATATCTATCCCATTATTCAGAGATTCTCCTTTTTTCTGCCCAAAAGAAGAAAGGATACTCCCTTTTACAGGCCAAATAAATCGCTCGCCTTTTGTTTCTATGATCTCAAGTGTTTTTTTTTGTTTTTCAGAAACACTTTGAATAGTATCATCCTTTTTTGGTATAAAAATCCTCTGTCCTTTTTCAATTTTATTACCATTAGGAATACGATTGATCTCTATTAATTCATTTATATCAATATTGTATTTATTTGAAATACTCCATAAAGTCTCTTTTTTATTAACAATATGATAGGTTCCAGTTGTCCCTGTTTCAATTATAGGATATCTTGAGCTTGCACAACCATTCATAAAAAATAATAATAAGATCAAAACTTTATATTTCATTAATTTTTATCTTTTTAATTTTATATAATAAACCATGGAGCGAGCGATGGGAATCGAACCCACGTTCCCAGCTTGGGAAGCTGGTGTTCTACCATTGAACAACGCTCGCAAAATTTTTCTCACAAAGTTTGTTATCTCTTATTGCATACAGATCAAAGTTACTTAAAATGCATGCAAAAGACTATTTATATTACCATTAAAAACGTGTAATTCCAACAAATTTCTTATATCTTTTATCAATATCATCTTGAGAAATATTCGAAATTCCATTGACACTGAATCTCTCAACAGTAAAAGACGCCATTATATTTGCATAAACAAGTGCTTTTCTGATATTTCGCTCATTGATCTTTGATGAATTACTTAAATACCCAAGAAAAGCCCCTGCAAAAGTGTCACCAGCTCCTGTAGGATCACAAATATCATCCAATAGAACAGCTGGCGCTGCAAAAGTAAAATCTTTGGAAAAATAAAGCACTCCATGCTCGCCTTTTTTAATGATAATTGAACGTGCCCCTTTACTCATCAGAGATTTAGCTGCATTTATAAGATTATCTTCTCCCGAAAGATCCCGTGCTTCACTTTCATTCAGCAAAAACATATCAACCTTATTTAGAAACCCTAAAAGGACTTTCGGTTTGGTATGTATCCAATAATTCATTGTGTCACATAGAACAAGCTTCACTGATACCATTGTATTTAAAACATTCAGTTGGAGTTCAGGATCAATATTTGCTAAAAAGAGATAAGGGACATTTTTTAAATTTTGCGGTATTTTTGGCTTAAAATCCTCAAAAACATTCAAATGAGTATAATCAGTAACAGGACAATGAATATCTTTGAGATAACTTCCTTTCCACCTGAATGTTTTCCCTTCTTTTATTTCTAGTCCATCAAGGTTTATCTGATGTTGCTTTAAAATTCCGATATATTTTTCAGGAAAATCTGTCCCTACAACTGCGACAATAGATATATTATCTCTGTTAAAAAAGGATGCTGCAATAGATGAAAATGTTGCAGATCCACCTAGTATTTCATCTTTCTTCCCAAAAGGGGTTTCGATCGAATCCATTGCTACTGAACCTACGATCACAACTCTTTTATCTATTTTCATTATTTCTCCTTATTATAGCTATTAGTTATCTGTTATTTGTGTGAGTGTGAGTAGTGGATGGTCCTAAATACGATCTTAAAATAAAATGCCATTACGAACCTTCCTTCATACACACTAATTACTATCTCCTTTTAAATCACTATAATTTTATTAGTTCTATGTGTGATCGTGTGTAAATGACCGTCCCAAACACAGTTCTAAAAAACCTTTACTTAAAAACATTAACCTACTCACACTAATAACACACACTAATAACCTAACTCCAATTAACTCTATTTTTCTAATATCTTTATCGGGCAGAATTCTCCGCACATTGAACATACATCCTTTTTAGAAGGCATAGAATTTTTTCTATAGTTAAATGCTTTTTCAGGATCTAACGCAAATGAAAATTGTTTTTTCCAATCTCTCGCATTTCTAGCTTTAGAGATATCAATATCTCTGTTGATAGCACCTTTGACTCCCTTAGCAATATCAGCTGCATGAGCTGCGATCTTTGACGCAATAAGACCATCTCTGACATCGTTTATATCAGGTAAACATAAATGTTCAGCAGGTGTCACATAGCATAAAAAATCTGCTCCATACGTAGCTGCTATAGCTCCTCCAATAGCAGAAGTAATATGATCATATCCTGGGGCAATATCTGTCACCAATGGCCCTAATACATAAAAAGGTGCGCCATTACAATATTTTTTTTCTAACTCCATATTTTTCTTTATCTGATCAATTGGTACATGACCGGGACCTTCGATCATTGTTTGAACACCTTTTTTAAGCGCCAATTTCTGAAGTTTTCCTAATACCTTAAGTTCAGAGATCTGCGCATTATCAGTTGCATCTGCTAAAGATCCAGGACGCATGCCATCTCCCAAGCTTAAGGTCACATCATACTGTTTTGCGATATCTAGAACCTCATCAAATCTCTTGTAAAAAGGGTTTTCTTTTTTGTGTAGGGTGATCCATTTTGAGATCATAGCACCACCACGACTGACCATTTTTATCAAACGTTTTGATCTTTGCATAACAGATACTGTTTGTTTTGTAACTCCCGAATGTATCGTAAAAAAATCAACACCTTCTTTTGCCTGATCTATAAGAACCTGAAAAAAATCTTTCTCAGTGATATCCCCTATTTTATTATCTCTTTTTACAGCTATTTCATACATAGGAACAGTCCCTAATGGAACCTGACAATTTCGAAGGATCTTTTGTCTTATTTTTCTGATATCTTTCCCAACAGATAGATCCATAACAGCATCTGCGCCAAGCTCAACTGAAAGTTTTAGTTTTTTCAACTCTTGCTTTAAATTAGAACTATCAGGAGAAACCCCTATATTAACATTAACTTTTGTTTTTAAACCTTTTCCTATAGCACACGGTTTAGAAAGATCTCTGTTTATATTAATAGGAATGACTGTAAACCCATTGACGATGTCTTTCATCAATTGTTTTTGCGGGAAATTTTCGTCACAGCATATTTTTTTTATCAAATTGTTGCCTTTGCCTTTTTGGGCAACATCTAAAATATTCATCTTACACCTTTCTTTTTTTAAATAAAACTTCCAATTCTTCAGCACCTTTTTTTTCAACAGAATAAAATTCAAATCTGAGCTTTTTGAATTTCTCTGAATGATAAACATCAAAGATCTTTAAAACTTCTTCCAGCACTCTTAAAGATTCTTTAACACGCTGTGAATTTGCAACAAAAAGATCGTAAAAATCTTTTCTCACAGTATCTGCTTTAAGAGTTTTAACACCAACATCTTTATGAGTATTACGGGAAGATATGCTATCAAAATAGGTTGTTTTTTCTTTACGAAGATCATTGGCACAATGACGTAACGTTTTTAGCTTCTTTTGCATGGAATTATTGTTCAAAACAAATCTTGTTACATCTTCACATACTCTTAACCCTTCTGTAACTCGATTTAAATTTGCATCAATTATACGCAGGCAAAGCTCTTTTTGCTTTGAACTAAAGTCTTTTATTTTCATATTCATTTTAAGTATTTCTAATTTTATTTATCATCGTTGTTGTAGAAAAACCGGGTCTAAACTGAATTGACTCTACAACTCCTCCATTTTTAAAAACAATATCTGCCCCTATGATCTGTTCAGGGGACCAATCTCCACCTTTAACAAGTACGTTTGGAACTAATTGAGATATCAGATCATATGGGGTTTCATCATCAAAACAAACAACATAATCAACGCTTTCAAGTGCAGCAACAACTTTCATCCTGCTATTTTGAGAAATTATAGGACGGGTTTCCCCTTTTATCTTTTTTACTGAAGTATCGCTGTTTACAGCTACAATTAAAACATCGCCTTTTTTTGCTGCATCTTCTAAATATTCAACATGTCCAGAATGGATAATATCAAAACAACCGTTGGTGAAAACTATTCTTTTGCCTTCTTCTTTTTTTTTCAAAACTATTTTTTTAAGCTGTTCTAGCTGTACAATTTTATCGTTTATCATGCTTTTCCTCGTATTTCGTATATCGTATTTCGTATGTTCATAGAATGTTTTGTTCCTGCAGAAAAACAACTTTCATTCAGAACCTTCCACTACGAAATACGATATACGAATTAGTAATTCGCCTCAACAATCTCACAAATAAGATGAATTATCATAATATGGGATTCCTGAATACATGCCGTGATATCACTAGGAACGATTATTGATATATCAGAAACCTTTGGAAGTTCTCCTCCATCTTTACCTGTTAGAGCAATTGTTTTAGCATTCTGTGATCGTGCCTGTTTAAGCCCTTCTATAACGCTTTTAGCCGTACCACTTGTTGAAATACCTAAAACAACATCATTACTGTCAGCAAAAGCCTCTATCTGTCGCTTAAAAACTATATCATAAGTATAATCATTAGCTAAGGCTGTGATCGTAGAAGTATTGGTTGTTAATGCAATTGCAGGTAATGCTTTTCTTTCTTTCTTAAACCTTGCTACGAATTCTGCTACCATGTGCTGTGCATCTGAAGCACTTCCGCCATTACCAAACACTAAAAGTTTCCCGCCTTTTTCAAAACATTCTTTAATAGCTTGCACAACATCCTTGATGCTTTTTATTACCTCTGGGGAATTCAATAACTTCGTTTTTACATCAATGCTTGCTTTAATATATTCTTTTATGATCTTTTCCATTCTCTCTCCTATCTAGGGTCGTGAGTACTGGGTCATGAGTACTGTGTATTGCGTATGAGTACTGGGTCTTTACTCATTACCCATAGACGCTTTATTCCGCATAAGGGATACGTGAGGATCCATCATCAGTATCTATATGTTTGCTATCAGTTTGAAAAAACTTTGATACATGTATCATAACATCAACAGATTCTTCAATACCAAGCATATCCATGACCTTTTCTTTTATTCTTTGCTGTAATTGTTCTGTTACTGCAGGAACATTTGCATCAGAAAAAATAGTTGCTTTTACTTTTACCTCTAATCCTTTTTTGGTTTTTGAAACAACAGGTCTTAAGTCCTTTACCTGTTTCATGTTCTTTGCTATCTTATTGATATACTCTTCTACTGCAGAAAGAGAAACGACAACCTGTCCATCCGGATTATCAAAAGTAATTATTTTTTCGGAAATATCATTTGCAAGGTAATGTTTTACAAAAATTATCCCTTTCAATATCAACACAACACCTATGATCCTTATAAAAACCAATAGATCAGGATATTTATATGAGTCAGTTATATATTGCGAGATCAACTTGGGATCAATTGCGCGAATACTCAATGCAATAAAAAAACAACCAATAACAAGGTAAAACAAAAAACCTATTGCTGCTAATATCTTTTTCAGGAAACCCATAAATCCTCCTTATAGTGGTTAATATACGTTTTAAGTAAAAAGGTAAAAGCCTGCCTGCCGGCAGGCAGGTAAAAAGTAAAAAGTCTGTTATCATTGTGGAATCTTTTCTTGTTTCTTTGTAGGGGCGTATTGCAATACGCCCCTACGAAAATCTCATTCAGTACCTTCCACTAGCGCGCAGCTCGCTGCGCGTAGCTCGTGGCCCAATCCATGACGTTCCACACTTTTGCCTTTTACCTTTTTCCTTTTTACTTATAAATTCACTATTAACTATTTATTCTCATTAAGAAAATTTTCAACAAAATCAGTAGCAAATCTTCCTTTAATGAACTTATCATTATTCAAAACATGCAAATTAAAGCTTTTCGTAGTTTTTATTGGTTCCACTACAAATTCGTCCAAAGCTCTGCGCATTATACTCATCGCTTCTTTTCTATCTTTACCATATGATATTATCTTAGCTATCATAGAATCATAATAAGGAACAATGTTAAAACCTTGATATATATGAGTATCGACCCTTACGCCTCTACTGCCCGATAAATGCAAAACATCTATTTTCCCTGGACATGGTCTAAAGTCATTTTCTGAATCTTCAGCATATATCCTACACTCAATAGAATGACCTTTGATCTTTATATCTTCCTGTTTAAAGGAAAGTTTTTTTCCAAATGCAACATTGATCTGCTCCTTGATCAGATCAATTCCGGTGACCATTTCAGTAACAGGATGTTCAACCTGTATCCTTGTATTCATTTCCATAAAATAAAAGTCATTATTTTTATCTAAAAGGAACTCTATTGTTCCTGCATTGACATATTTACCTGCTTTTGCTCCTTTAACTGCAATATCACCCATTTTCTTTCTAAGTTTTTCATCTAGTGCAGGAGATGGCGATTCTTCGATCATTTTCTGATGCCTTCTTTGAATAGAGCATTCCCTCTCTCCAAGATGAACAACATTGCCATGTTGATCTGCCATTATTTGAAATTCAATATGTCTTGGATTTTCAATATACTTTTCTATATAAATATCTGGATTACCAAAGTTAGCTTCAGCCTCACGTTGAGCAGTCATAAAAGACCCTTGTAAAGTTATATCATTATGACATACTCTCATACCTTTACCACCGCCTCCTGCAGAAGCCTTTAAAATAACAGGATAACCCATGGATTTTGCGACTTTCAAAGCTTCTTCTTTTGTTTTTACAACAGCTTTTGAACCAGGAATAACGGGCAATCCTGCTTTTTTCATTGTATCTTTTGCACGCATTTTATCACCCATTAAACGGATGTTTTCAGGGGTAGGTCCTATGAATTTTATTTGACATGACTCACATATTTCTGCGAAATGTGCATTTTCAGCTAAAAATCCATACCCAGGATGTATTGCTTCAACATCTGTAAGTTCAGCTGCGCTAATTATATTAGGGATGTGAAGATAACTTTGACTGGATGAAGCCTTTCCTATGCAAACTGCTTCGTCTGCAAATCTAACATGAGAACTAGTTGCATCTGCTTCTGAAAAAACAGCAACAGTCTTTATCCCCATTTCTTTACAAGCTCTTATAATTCGTAAAGCAATTTCGCCTCTATTAGCTATCAATATCTTACTAAACATCTAAACTCCTTATTTTTAAGTGAAAAGTAAAAAGGTAAAAGTAAAAAATCTACAATATCACTGTGGAATCTTTTTTTGTAGGGGCGAAAAATTTTTCGCCCCTACACTAACCTCTTTCAGGACGATCCACACTTTTTCCTTTTGCCTTTTTCCTTTTGCCTTTTAAACTCCTATAACAATCTATGACGGATCAACCAAAAATAGGACCTGCCCGAACTCAACAGGCTGAGCATTTTCTACAACAATTTTTGCGATCTTCCCTTTTACTTCAGATTTAATTTCATTCATAAGTTTCATTGCTTCTAAAATACAAAGAACATCGCCTTGTTTAATTTGAGAACCAACAGAAACATATGGATCAGCATCAGGTGCTGGTGCTGAATAAAAAGTCCCAACCATAGGCGCTTTAACTTCAATTAGATTAGACGGCACTGTTTCTTTTGTATCAGAAACAGCAGGATTAGATGCCATTTGCGGCAATTGTACAATAGGCGCAGATGCATGTGCGAAATTCGCTATATCATGTCCTTTTTTGAAATGCACCTTTAAATTCTCTTCTTCAAGATCCATTTCAGTAAGACTATATTTTTCCATAAGTTCTAAGATCTCTTCAATTATTTTTTTGTTCATTTTTCCTCCCTTAATAGCCCTTTAGTGACTAGTGATCAGTAACTAGTGACTAGGTTTATTTATTGAACGTTTTATTATTTTTTTTATTTTTCACCATGAAATTTATCTTTAAATCAATTTATTCTAGTAACTAGTCACTAATCACTAGTCACTACACCCTATTATCTCAGTTATATTCTACTCACATACTCCCCTGTACGTGTGTCTATCCTGATTTTTTCACCTTGCCCTATAAAAAGAGGCACTTTTATTTCTGCACCTGTTTCAACTGTTGCAGGTTTAGTTCCCCCTGTTGAAGTATTGCCTTTAAATCCTGGCTCAGTATATGTTACTTCTAGATCTATAAAAGTCGGAAGATCTATTCCTATAGGCTGTTTTTCATAAAATTTAACTGTAACATCTGTATTCTCTTTTAAAAAATTGATCGTATCGCCTAATAACTCTTTTGTAAGTTCATACTGCTCATAGGTTTCATGGTCCATAAAATGATAGACCTCTCCATCGCAATATAAATATTGAAGAGCCCGTTTTTCAACATAAGCTTCTTCAAACGTTTCATCTGGTGCTAAATTGAATTCTGTAACAGCACCGGTCTTATAATTCTTAAGTCTTGTCCTTACAACAGCTCCTCTTTGCGCAGTTCTCTTATGCTGTGTAAAAACAACAATATTTAATTCCCCATTCATAATAATACATTGTCCGTTTGAAAATTGTTTTGGCGTGATCATTTTGTAATTACCTCAGATCCTTTCTTTTTTATTATTAACATATCTTCTATTCTAACACCGCCAAGACCATTGATATATAATCCTGGCTCTATCGTAACAACCATGTTTTCTTTAAGCATCCGTCTGTTTTTTTGAGACAATTTAGGGGATTCATGTATTCTAGTACCAACCCCATGTCCAAGTGTATGCTTTAAATATTTTCCGAAACCTTTTTTGCGTAAGATATCATGTACAGATTTGACATGATCCGCTATTATTATGCCACTTTTAATGTTCTTTATAGACCATTTTTGTGCAAATTCAACAGCTTTATATATATCTTTCAGCTTCTGTTTGGGATTTCCCAAACAAATAGTTCG
>JAQVOV010000136.1 GCA_028702395.1 Candidatus Omnitrophota bacterium | reverse complement strand
CCATGACTCTAATAATATCTTGTGCCTCAAGATTTGAGAGCACCAATATAAGGATGAGCGGAAACCCGTTGTTCATTTGACAGAAGTTTATTTTGTGTTTGACAACTGGTTACCATATAAGGGGCAGACCTTTGTGTCTGCCCAAAAATCGTTGTGTCTTGTGTCATGTGTCAATGTGTCATGGGTACTGTGTCTTGGGTCTGATGTGGATTTGTATTGTAGGGGCGTTTCGTATTTCGTATATCGTAGTGGAACGTGCTAAAACGTTTTTGTAGGGCGATCTATAGGAGACAGACCTGGTCTATCTCCTTGGAGATAGACCAGGTCTGTCTCCATAGCGCGTAACGCTCAATTTGTCATATATAAACCCTATTACCCGTTCTGGTTTCTGGTCTCTACTCCCTATCAAACCGTGTTCAGGACGTTCCACAAGCTAGTGTCGCGCAACTCGTAGCGCGTGGCTCAGTTTTATGAAGTTCCACCAACCAGTTCAACTAGTCAAACCAGTCAAACTAATCATAGTTACCCCTATTAACTAAATTTATATTTAACGATCGCCTAACGTCTGTCCTGAAGTTTTGCTAATAATCGCAAGATCTCAATATATAACCAAATAAGAGTTACTATTAAACCAAAAGCACCATACCATTCCATATATTTAGGTGCGCCTGCTTGAGATCCTTGTTCAATAAAGTCAAAATCAAGAACTAAATTCAGGGCAGCAATAATGACAACAAAAATACTGAAACCTATCCCTATTGGACTTGCACTATACGCAAAAGATCTAACCCCAAAAAAACTCATTATAAGACTTATTACATATACAATACAAATTCCCCCTGTTGCTGCAATTATTCCTAACTTGAAATTTTCTGTAACTTTTATTAACCCTGATTTATATACGACTAAAAGTGAGAATAATGTTCCAAAGGTTAATGTAACAGCCTGCATAACTATACCAGGATATTGTTTTTCGAACAATATTGAGATCATTCCAATAACAATGCCTTCTGTTAAAGCATATATAGGGGCTGTAATAGGTGCCCATTGCGGCTTAATACATGTTGCAATGGCGAAAATAAAACCTAAAATAACAGATGGAAGTATTATTCCAAAATTGGTTACATTATTAGTCCATAACCACATTGCACTAAAGACAACACATCCTAATAGTATCATTGTCTTAGTTACTGTACCTTGTATTGTCATTGAAGTGCCGGTAGTGTTTGCAATTGAAAAAACGTTATTGCGTAAAGCCGGATTGCCTGTTCTATACATTTTTACCTCCATTATTTTGTGTACTGTGTCTGTATGTCATGAGCCTCTTAAGGAAACTTGAATTTAGATTTCTACAGCAGACACAAGGCACAACGACGCAATACACAAGACACATTACTCATGACACATAATTATAGTATCTCTATCTTATCCCCTATTGCAATTTTTTTTAATAATTCTGGTTTTGCTGAAGTATGGCCTATCTTAATAACAGAACTTTCAGCTTTTGACCCTTCATTTTCAGCTGTAGGTCTTGTATCATAAAAAATACAAATTGCCTTGTTTTCAGGCCAATATGCCACATCCCCAACTACAATATCAGAAGATCTGTCGTTGGATCTGGGAATGGTAATATTAGTTGAAAAATAAATTCCCTCTGACCACTTATTGATCTTGCCTGTCATAGGCAGACTTTTTTTAATTATTGATGCAGAACTGTTATTCGATAGTATTACGGGGAATTCTAAAGAGTAATTCTCTCCAGTTATAAGAATGTGACGTTTGAATAATGAAGAGTAGGCTTCTTGGTGAAAAACAGCGGCTTTTTTCCTGCGATTCGTAAGAAGTACGATAAAAGATATCATTATCACTAAAGTTAGAAGGAATATTTCAAGCATTTGTTAACCTTTGTTTTTTTCTATTTCCTTGTTTTGAATAGCATCAAGATAATCATCAAGCTCTTCCATGCTTTGAAAGATAGCCTCTTTTGGTAAAGCTTTTACAATATCAAAAACTTTTCTGATCTGAGGCTGTACGTTTGTTATTAAAAATGTTCTTTCGTTTTCATCTGTGAACTTACGGACCATGAACAACACTCCAAGACCGCTGCTGCTAATATAATCCATATCTTTCAGGTCAAAAACAAAACCTTGTGTTTGAGCAACCATTAATGGGCGTATTTTGTCTTGAAGTTCACGGCATGTTTCAGTGTCTAATTTTCCATCTAGGTCAATCAAATAAAGTCCGTCTTGTCTTTTAGAAATGGTTACGGTAAAACTCATTTTTCCTCCTAAATTACGCAAGAAAGCATGCGCACTCATCAAACGCAAAATATTTTTTTGCGTTTTGGTTATATGTCACTAAGGCAAGGACAATCATTTTTTATTATTATATTCTATCGTATTTTTCACTTTATTTCAATTTCTATTTTTTTTAGTAAAGAATTGATATCTACTAATAAGTTCACTGGCGCAAGTTTTGATACTTTTATCTCAGTTTCAAGAGATCTTAGTGTTCCCAAAAAACGCTTAAGCACAATTAAACGTCGTTTTTGTCTTTCTTCTAGGGGAGAAAGGTCAGTTGCTTTTTGCATAATATCAACAAGGTCCTTTTTTACCTCGGTGATATCTTTTCCTTTTTCGAGAATATCATTTCGAATGTTTTTGTAGTCTTGTTTATCAATATCAGCATTAGCATGTGCCCGTCTTAAAAGATCAATGCTTTCAAAAGATGGAACAGTCTTTGTTTCTTTATCATTATAGAAAGTCTTTTTAATATATTCAGGTTCCTGTTTTTCAAGGAAAAAATATGATTTCAACAGTTTTGCAGCAGTGTTTTTCTTTACCCCAACTTCTTTAGCAGTATAAATATCAAAGGTGTTATATCCCCAATCTTTATAAAGTTTATCTTTCCATACAGTATATAATGACTGGCCTAATTCGATCCATGATGTTTTGAAGTTCTTTGCATTTTCGAGTATGCTGTGTCTTATTGAATTGAAATCCAATCCTTCCATTTTTTCTTCAAGTTTTTTTATTGCATTTGTTTTCATCTTATTCCTCAGTTTTGTCCTATTGATATATTCAGCAGCTTATCATGAGCATCGAACAATAACGTTACTTTCTCGTTGTCAAAATAGGACCTGTTTGAAGGTTTATATACAGCTTTTGTTTGTCCGTCATTTTGAGGGACAATTACAGAAGGTTGTCCATATTCATTGAATATCTCATCTTTTGACAAGCCAATGGTCAGCTGTCCATCGGAAACAGCACTGCTTATCTTATTATAACACTTGGTTTCGTCTTTTAAGGCTGATTGAATTTCATCCTGCTCCTTCCCTATTTCAAGAAGCTCACTTAGACTGGCTGAAAAAACATTGGATGTAAAAATACTAAAAAAAAGAAATACAAAGGACAATAATATTTTATTTTTCATAAAACCTCCTAAACATGTTTTATACTAATAAAAAAGGTCAGTACCATCATTGCAAAACAGTATATTGAAAAGAGCCAAAAAAAGTCTTTTTTAATGATCACTTTAAGAAGTTTTAAACAGATCAAACTGAGGATAATACACGCAATAAATGGAAAAAATATTTCCTGGTTTATTGACGCAACCCCATCATCAAGTAATTCTTTTAAGAAAGCTGCAAAAGCTAAAGGGATATACATCAAAAAAGAAAAAGTCATAGCTTTTTTTTGCTCTATTCCTAAAAGCAGACCTGTTGAAATAGTGATACCGCTTCGCGATATTCCTGGCAGTAAAGCTGCCACTTGAGCACAGCCAATGATAAGCACAGTCTTAACAGAAAGTTCTTTGTTCTTGTTAACTGCAAATTTAGTTGCAAATAAAAAGCAGGCACTTATAAAATATGCTATGGAAATTGCCCTCATAGAACCGAACATTTGTTCTATTAAGTCATGACATAATAATCCAAAGATCCCTGCAGGAAGTATCCCTAAAAAAATTAAAGATAAAGATCTCCTGTTTTCAAAGGATGTGAGCCGTAATAATTGCCATAGCTCTTTTCGAAAAAATATTATGACAGCTATTAAAGAAGCAAAGTGTAAAGTAGTAAAAATAAAAAGATCCGGAAAACTGAAAAAATGTGAAAGTACAGCTAAGTGTCCGGAAGAAGAGACTGGTAAATATTCCGTTACAGCCTGTGTTATTGCATATATGAACAATTGTACCATGTTATTCTCCTAAAAATTTTGTTAGTTTGGCTGTTAATTCTTTTGGATCAAATGGTTTTAATATACAATCATCTATTGGTTCATCGGATGAAATATTCTTGATCCTATCAGGACTTGCTGTAAATAGGATTA
>JAQVOV010000135.1 GCA_028702395.1 Candidatus Omnitrophota bacterium | reverse complement strand
GCAAAGACATTCTTTTAAAGTTGTGGATTTTCCAGATTGTCTAGGTCCTGTTAATCCTATAGCAGGAAATAACTCCAAATATTGCTTGATAATTGGCTCTATATTTCTATGGATATACTTCATACCTAAAAGTATACCTTAATTTTTTGCATTGTCAATGCAAAAAATTAACTTTCAGGCTTTATAAAAATGTAGGCAATGTAGGCTAGGATTAGAGACAGACCTGGTCTATCTCTTTCAGTTGAGTCATGAGTAATGTGTACTGTGTTTGTTGTTGAATCTAAACGAACTTACTCTGTTTTAAAACTCTTTTAGAACCATCCACTAGCTCGAAGCTCGCGGCGCGCAGCTCGTTGCCCGTAGCTCGCTTCGTCCAGTCTTCCACAGCTAGCTCACGACACACAGACACATTACCCACGACACATTTCGACCTTCCACAAGCTCGCAGCGCGTAGCTCGTTGCTCGTAGCGCGCTACGCAACTAGCTCTGTCCAGCCTTCCACAGCTAGCTCACGACACATTACTCACAGACTCATGACACACACTACACAATTACTGAATTATTACATTTCTGTGACACTTCTAAGTATAAAAAAATATATAATATAATAGAAAAACGAGAAAAAGTTTTTCTTTTGGGGAGAGACATAACCGAGTTATGCGTTACGATATACGTGCTTCGCGCTACGAGCTTTAATGGAAAGCTTTTGTTTATTTAAAGCTCCGTAACTCGTTGCTCGCAGCTCTTGGCTCGAAAAAGGAGCATATAATGCATTCAATAAAACAAAACCATTTTTTTAAGATCATTTCTGTAGTTCTCATCATATCATTTTTAGTTATGGACATAAGCTGGGCAAACCCGGATCTTGGCAAAACAAGGACAACAACTCTTGCAGTACCTACTATGTTTCAGGGTAATATGCCTATGCTTGATTTTAAGGGCATTGAACTTGCACCTATGCAAAAAGCAGAACTTATGTATTCACTTAGCAATATTGCAGATTACTTTTTTGAAGTATCAGATAATATTGCAAAAGACAGAGAGAATTATGTTGCAGAGGTTATGCGAAGAGAACTAAAAGCAAAAGGTGTGACAATAGCAGAAGGTATTGATCTTGACAGCATAAAGTTTGAAAATGGAGTTGTATATATTACATATGAAATAAATTCTATAGAATATTTAATAAGAATAGATAGTAATAAAAATATAGATATTGTTAAAATAGAAAAATCACTAAGACATCATTGTGAAAAGCTTATACCTGAAATAGTACAGAAATTCGATTTAGGTAGGGTGAAAGAAGTAACGTTTATTCCTGGTGGATCAGCCGATATTAGTAAGACCATGCCAAAAATAACTACAGAAAAAGGTGACTTTATAATTAAAAAACTAAAATATGTTAAAAGTTTAGAAGAAGCTTTATTTCTCGATGATTATTTAACGTTTTTGATTAATGGCGGTATTCCAATTCCTTGTGTATATACAATGGTTGCTAAAAATAATAATAAACGTAGATTGTTTTATGAATTTTTAAATACCTCTACAACGCCAGATAAAACCGAATATTATATTGTAGAAAAATGGACAAAAGGTAAAACAATTAATAGACAAGATGCATCAGCTGATAATTTAGAGCTTGTTGGGCGTATGCTAGGTAAAATACATAAGTTATCCGCTAATTATAATAGTTTTTCTGAGGCTGTTCCAAATAAATATACTGTTGAAAGTTTTGTTGATAAAATGAAAGATCAATCTTTATGGTATGAAAAATTAAAAGTATATCTTAATGATGAAGAGCGAAGGTTGGTTGAAGTATCCTTAAAGCGTATTATGGAGTATTGGGCTAACACAAATTCAGAAAAAGAAAAAGTTTTGTATCATCATATACCTAGTGATATGAATTTTGCGAATGTGATTTTTAATGAAGAAGAGGATGATATAATAGCTGTTTTTGATTGGGATCAGATACGCAAAGGATATAGGTTAGAAGATTTTTATTTGACTTTAGTACAAACAGGTCGTTCTCAAAAACTGAAAACAGACAACATTAGAGAAGATCTTGATGCTTTTTTAAAAGGGTGGAGAGAAGAAGTTTCTCCTGAAATAGGTGAAGCTGAATATAATGCAATTCCAGTATTTTTCTTGACTCAGACAATGTATTCTATTTTTTATATGTCTCTTAAATTAAGCTGTGAAGAGTCTAAGGATAAAGATAAAATAAGTATAATACGATTGCTTGTAAATGATTTATTACGAGAATTTAATAATGTAGAAAAAATAGGTGTTAATTCTAAGTTTGCATATATAGACAAAAAAGCACAAGGTCCGTTTTGTGAAGACCAGGCTATTAACATCTTTAAAGGTGTTTCAACTGCACAGCAAAGCATATCGGATCTTGCTGACCCGCAAAAACAATGTGTTATACAGATAAATAAAGGGAACGCATATATAACAGTAGGCAGTAAAAGAGAAACTATTAGAGAGGGTGATATTATAACTGTTTTTGATGATGCTAGCATGTTTTTTATGGAAGCAGGCGTTGAATACACTATACTTACACAAACTGATAAAAATCCTGTAAGAGTTGATAGGAAAAATCGTGTAAATAATGAAGACGGACAAGGCATTATAAAAACTCAACAAGGCCTTATCATGGCGCAAGTTTTCAGGAATAATGTCGGAGAGATATTGTTCAGTATTCATAGAAGAGGTATGGCAACCGAATCTCGTATGACAATGATAACACCTGTTGGATCAGCGATAGGAGTAGGCATTAAAATAGTTACAGGTAAAGAAGTTCTACACAGACACGAGCTTGATGGAAAAAGCAAAATGGAAGTTATGATGTGTAACGGAGGTAATGTATCAGCAACAGTTGCAGATAAACAAAATGAAAATGCGCAGGAAGTAGTTCTTAAAAGTGGAGATATGTTAGCATTGTATCCTGATACATTTCATGGATTTGTTTTTGATACTGCACAAGTTGCTGTTATTATAGAGAACCCTTCAAGAGGAAAAGATAAAATAGAGCTTTCTACGGAACAAGATGATCTAAATACAAACGTAGAAGTTCAATCACTTTTGAATATTGTGTTGGACGCAAAATTAAAAAGAAAAGAACGCGATGCAGCTTTATATCAACTCATTCTCTTATATCAAAATTTAGAAACAGATGAACAAAAAGATAAGTTTACAGCCGTAATAAAAGATAAGTATATATCTGATAGGATTGTAAATAATGTTTTAGGACGTGTACAAAATTTCAGGGTATCAGTTGAGGATGTTATGTCTGAGTCTTTAACAAAAGCTCAAGAATGGGCTTTACGTGCTTCAGGAAATCCTCTTCCTAGAGTCCTTATGGCTATTTCTGGTCCTACGATGAATTGTGGTAGCGGGGTTGTTGTTGAATCTCTTGCATCTGAACATCAGCAAAGAGGTGGGAGTTTGGCTGTTTCACTTGCTTTCAGGAAACCGCTTTTACCTAAAGATCTTAAACTTGATGAAACAGCACTTGTTGATACTATAATATTTGGAAAAAGTGATGATGCAGACACAAACATGTCTATTCCTGTTTATTCCTCTGGAATGCCGTTTAATTCCCTTCGTTATAAAGATATGACACCGATAGAGATGATAGAGTTTTTAGAAATTTATTATGAGCGCTTAAAAATCTTAATAGAAGAATATGAACCTGATGTAATACATGTAAATCATTTATTTTTATTAACTCCATTAGTACAGTTAATTGCTCCTTGGATTCCTGTTGTTGCAACTACACATGGAACAGAACAAAAAATGTTAGAAGAAGATGGTACGATGCTCCCATTAGTTGCTCCTGCAGTAAGGCGACTTGATAATGTGTTGAGTATATCAGATGATATTAGTGAAAAAACAAAAAGAGTTTATAGTTTAGAAGATGACAATATTAGTATGGTTGGTAATGGTTTTGATGCACGAATGTTTCATCCGATGGAGATTAATAAAAAAGAGTTTTTGAAAAGTCATGGTATTGAAGGAGATTATGATGAAGTGGTGCTTTATATAGGAAGATTTGTTGAGTGGAAAAAATTAGATTATTTACTCAAAGCAGCAGCAGAGTATTCTAAGGATAAGACTAAAAAAGTCCTAACATTATTTGTGGGATTAGGGTCTGATGAGATAGTAAATAAATACCAGGAATTTATTCAAAGTAATAAATTATCTGACAATGTGAAGATTTTAAATAAATGGGTTTCGATGGAGGAAGTAGGCAAATTCTATAATGTTGCCGACGTTTTTGTATTGCCATCAGATAATGAGCCATTTAGTTTAGGTTTATTACAGGCTTTGGCCTCTGGATGTAAAGTAA
>JAQVOV010000134.1 GCA_028702395.1 Candidatus Omnitrophota bacterium | reverse complement strand
TACTGGATGGTTATAAGAAGAATAACTAAAACCATGCAAACGATCTGAAATGTTTTGCTTAGAATGTTTTGAATTATGTTCACATATTCCCTTTATCTCTTTTTGGGCGGACACATAGGTCCGCCCCTACCATGAATTAGATATTACTCACTACTCCTGAAAGTTCACAAGCAATTTTTTTCACTTGAACAAGATCAATCTTACCAGTTCCCAAAACAGGGATCTGTTCTATTTTATAAAAATTTTCTGCCAATGGTATCCATAAATTTGGTATGTTCTTTTCCATTAATTTATGCACAATATAAACAGGGTCAATATCTATTGTATATAAAACTACTATTTTTTCCCCTTTTTTCATATCTGAAACTGCAGTAACTATACATCCCTGAGTATCAGCATTTATAATTTCATGTATTTTATCTTCTATACAGATATGAGGGACCATTTCCCCTCCTATCTTGCTAAAACGTGATATTCTATCTGTTATCTCTAAAAAACCATCTTGATCAAGATTTGCTATATCTTTTGTGCAGTACCAGCCGTCTTTTATTACTTCTTCTGTAAGATCAGGTCGTTTAAGATAACCTTTCATAACAGTAGGTCCTTTGACATATAATAATCCATTTTTCCCTACTCCAAGGATTTTTCCTGTTTCTACATCCCTTATACTGATCGCAACACCAGGTATTGTCATTCCTATTTTACCTTTTTTATGGGCTTTTTGATGTATATGTTTGTTCTTGAAATCCGGTATACTAAAAGAAACAACAGGCGAAACTTCTGAACACCCATAACCTTCCATTGCAATAATGCCGAATTTTTTTTCACAAGTATCCGCTACTTTCTTGTTGAGTTTTTCTGCTCCTGTAACTATTAACCATAAACTTTTCATGTCTTCTTTCTCGCATCTTTGAACATACATGTTTAAAAATGACGGAGTAGCAAGCAATAAGGTCACTGCAAAATTTTTTATTGTTTTTCCTATGACTTTTGCATCTAAAGGATTTGAATGAAAAACGACTTTCATCCCTTTTATCATAGGAAGCCAAATTGTTGTAGTATATCCGAAAGAATGGAAAAACGGAAGAATGCCCATGAGAATATGCTCTTCTGAATTTATTATCCTATATAACCCCTGGCACTCTGCGAGAATATTTTTATGAGTCAGCATAACCCCTTTTGGAAAACCTGTACTCCCGCTTGTAAATATAATTGCCATTTCTTCATTAATATCCCTTTTTTTCTTTCCAAAAATGATCTTTTCAGCAATACTCGCAGGTAAAAAATAAAAAATGAAACTTGCGAAAAGTTTATCTTTAAAAAATATGTTTGTAACAATATCCTCAAGTAAAACCACTTTGCCTGGGATCTCTTTGTTTATTTTATCCAGGAACTTTCTTGAACAGATCGTGATCTTAACATCTGAAATATCCATACATTCTTTTATTATTGCATCTGTTGATGTATAGTTGAGATTTACTGAAACTTTATCTAAAATAGCCAATGCAATGGTAGCCAAAGCACCTGCTATTGAACAGGGCAGCATTATTCCTACATATTTTTGTCCTAAAAGTAAAGGTTTCAGCTTCAAAGAGAGAACATAGGCTCCGATAAAGGTTTGTGCCCTGTTCATTTTTTTTCCATTGGAATCTCCCATTGAAAATTTGAAAGGTTTTCTTTTTGCTTTACGGAACATTTCTTCTGAGAGTGTCCGTTTTCTTTTCAACCTGTATTCCATTGCCTGTGCACCAAGCTCTAACATCTTACATCTTAGATCAAATGCTGTTACAGGATGAAGCATAATATCACCAAAAACAATATTGATCTTTTGTTTAAAGGTTTTAGGTTTTTTGAAAAAAGTCTTTTTTGGGCTAAAGCTGAATAGACTTCCCCATATTCCATGAAGATATATAGGATAGACCGGTATACTACTATTTTTTACAACATGTTCGAATCCTCTTTTAAAACCCAAAGTGTTACCTGTACGGGTTACCTCTCCTTCTGCAAAAAAAACAACAATATCTCCTTCTTTTAGAGCCTGTTTTATTTTTTTTAATGACCGTGCGATCTCTTTTGGATTATCTTTACCTGAAATGGGGATCACTTTAAGTGTTTTTAAAAAAGGCTTTAGAGCAAAAATATTATATATACGTTTATCAACTATAAACCGTACTTTTCGCTTAGTAAGTGACATGATCAGCAAAGCATCCAGGTATGTAACATGATTTGGAACAAATAAAGCTGGCTTTTTTTCATCTAATTCCGGCTTGTTTATTATAGTTAATCTATAAAAAACATTTAAGAAAAAACATACGATCCCACGCAAAAACCAATAAAAGATTTCATATGTTATATCTTTAAACTTTTTATGCATGAAGGATCATTCCTTTTTTATCATTTGTCTTTTATCTTGTTCATGCTATAATTTTATCATTATGGAGAAAAAAATACACTTATATTTTAGAAAACCTTTTAATTGTGCTCAAACTATTATGAAGATCATTGAAGATCACTATAACATACCTTCTGAAAATATAGAGAATGCAAAAAAATATGGCGGAGGGAATGCCCCTAACGGAATGTGCGGAGCTTTACATGCACTACTACAATATCTTCCCCAAAAAGATCACGAACAGGTTCGAAGCTCTTTTAAAGACAATATTGGTTCTGAAAAATGTAAGGAAATAAGGAAAGATCAAAAATTCAGCTGCGGGGAATGTATAAAAAAAGCTATGGACTTATACGAAGAATTTAAACACTGATCTTTGTCATAAGCAACTTTTCCTATTATTGATCCTGCCTTTTAAATGTTCCCATTATCTGTGTTTCTCCTATTACATGCCCCTTTAACTTCTTACGTAATTGTTCTTTTTTCAATCCTTGAGAAGCATTAATAAAAATATCCAACGCAAATAATGTGAAAAAATATCTGTGTAAACTTCCGGTAGGAGGCCATGGACCGCTATATCTTTGATCATTAAAATCATTTACCCCTTGTTTTATGCTCTTATCATTGAAAAAAACTACAGGTGCATTAGCAGGAATAGATGATACTTGTCCTGGTATATTATAGATCAACCAATGAACAAAATCATTATTTGGGGCATCAGGATCAGAAACTATCAAAACAAGGCTTTTTGAACCTAGCGGAACATTGATCCATGATATTTCAGGAGAAATATTGCCTGTTCCATATCCGGAATTTTCAGGCAACATTTCTCCATCTTTAAAATCTTTTGAAAACACCTCAAAGGCTTGAACATTAGACACAAACATAATGGATAAACATAAAAAAAGGGTTATTAAAGATAATGTGAAAAATCTAGATTTTTCCATTACACTCTTCTCCTTTTTCTTTAAGGCTTTTTTTCACAAAAATTATTTTTCTAACGCTCAAAGCTCGCGGCTCGTGTCGCGTAGCACGTAGCTCACATCTATTTTTTAACCGCTCGTTGTTCTATCTGCTTTTTTATTTGCTCTTCTCTTTGTTTTTGCAGATCTTTCGCTTTTCCTACCTGAGTCTTAGTAAGGACCTTTTCTATTTTTTTATCGGTCATTTCAGAATTTTTCTGTATCTCTTTTTGCATAGTTTCTCTTGAATCAGGACCTTGAGTTTTAAATTTGTCCATTATAGTTTTTGTGTTATTCCTTGCTTCATTCATTATTGGATCTATTTTTTTCTGCTGTTCATCTGTTATCCCAAGATCTTTTTTGTTTTGAATAACAATTCTCCCTAAACTGACATTCGTACTTTGCCATGAATATGGATTTTGGGCCAAAACCATATTAGAGATCAGAGTTAACCCTACTAAAATTATTGCTGCTTTTTTCATGTCTCCCCCTTTGTTAGTGACTAATGACTAGTAATTAGAAGAGTTTACATAGATCCTTCTATTCACTATTCGTTTTTTATTGTATCACAAGTCTCTTTTAAAACAATGAATATTTTGAGTTTAAACTACTTGACATTATCGCTTATATACGTTACTATAAACAGTAACAAGGCAGGTATCATGAAAAAAGAACTTGATGACATAATCAGTGTTTTTACATCTATTTCTGATAAACATACAATGCGTAAACTATTTGATGAGCTTTTAACAGAAAATGAAAGAAAAAACCTTGCCTTAAGATGGAAGTTACTTGAAAAACTCTCAAAAAACACCCCTCAACGAGAAATTGCAAAAACCCTGCATCTTAGTCTTTGTAAGATCACTCGGGGATCAAAGATACTTAAAAACAAGAAATCTGCATGTTCAAAGATACTGAATAAATAACTCGTCTTTCGTCTTTCGTTATAAAGTTTAGCCTGCTTTAAAGTTTTTTCAAGTTTTTAGCAAAAAGGGGACAGTGC
>JAQVOV010000133.1 GCA_028702395.1 Candidatus Omnitrophota bacterium | reverse complement strand
ATTCGAGAATTATTTGAAAAAGAATTCGCCCAAAATGGTGGAGAAGTAAAAGTAACACAATCATCTAAAGATGGTGGTGTAGATGCTATAGCTTTTGACCCTGACCCTATTAGAGGTGGAAAAATTCTAATTCAAGCTAAAAGATATACCAACGTTGTTGGTGTTTCTGCTATTAGAGATTTATATGGGACAGTGCTAAATGAAGGTGCAACAAAAGGTATTCTTGTAACAACAGCTACTTTCGGTGCGGATTCTTATAATTTTGCAAAGGATAAGCCTCTAACATTAATCAATGGCAATGAACTTTTATACTTATTAGAAAAGCATGGTAAAAAAGGTAAAATTGACTTAAAAGAAGCAAAACGCATTTTAAAAGAAAATTCTTAAAAAAGAATAAGTATGTCCTTTTGCGGATTTCTTACGTCTTTTTGTACTAAAAGTATTTTAAAAAAGTGCTTAAATTAAGACCATCCTCGCAAAGTTTAAAAGTTGCAATTTTACGTATCATAATTTTGTTATACCTTTTCTGTTTAAGACCTTCTAAAACCATATTTAGCTCTCCCATGTTTTTTTAAAATTTATTTTTAGCACTTCTTTTTGTAGTAAGCAGCTTTTCCTCTCATCTTTTATTAAACTGCTTTATGTTCATTGTTTTCATTTTTGTGTATTCTTTATAAAATAGGCTTTTAAGTATTGTCTGTTGTTTAAATTGCTTGCTTTTTTCCGTACATTGTGCGCATCTGAAAACCCTTGGACTCGACACATTGGTCACGAACACAGTGGGCCGAGTCCCACCTTGCATCACCAATACAGTTTTACTGTAAAGCTTTGTTTTTGAATAAGTTCCCTTTTGTATGCTTTATAAGTGTGCAGAATATGTGCAATAGCTTACGGCTTTTGATTAGGTTTGCCTTTTGTTGAGTAAATGTATGTTAATATACACCAAGGCTAATATGCTAATACCTAAAATACCCAACAAGTGTAATCGCTGCAAAATTTACCTAAAAAAGCTAAGCACAAAGATAGAACAGACAACATGAAAAAATTGATTGTAAGAACTCCAAAAATGATATCGTTATGTATAAGATATTCTTTGGGCATCTCTATTTCTTCCTCGGTTTTTCCGGAGGCGATTAACCTGTCTATTTTGTGTATGCGTGAAGCATAAGAATGAGAGATGTTGCCCTTAAAAATAATTTCATTTAATTCTGAAATAATCCCAAGAACAATGGTAAGAAGCAGAAATATCCAAGCTATTATTAATATTAAAGGAAGGGTTTCTATTTCGGGAAACATTTTATCTACGACAGCAAGAGTTATAAGTAAAAAGGAGGTTGAAAGAGTTATAAGTAGCCGTAAAATACTTTGCCATAGCTTATTTGTGTTTTTGCTAACTTCTGTTAGATTTTGGTACAAACCCTGTCTTGCTTCTTGCAATTTGTATTTTAGCTTAGCCATATGATCATTCCTTGTTGTTTATTGGTCGATTTTATTTGTATTATACATCTATCCTTCGAGTCCCACTTCGTCACCAAGCATATTGTATAAAGCAGAAAAGCTATTGCAGTTTAGTCAAACAAGCTTTTATTAATAATTCCCTTGTCATAATACTCTATTTTCAATACTTTTTTTATTTCAAAAGTAACTGGATTATCTGGGTCAATAATCCCGTTGATTTTTTTTACCTTTTGAACAAGGAGAACCTTTAAAGCATCCTTATAATTAAATCGAATCTCGCCCTTTTTTATGTATTCTAAAAACAGTTCGTCTTTTATAGAAGCTTGTATTACTTTCTCACTAGAAGGAGCCGTAAAAGACCAATTTTTCGGATCGCCATCATAACTCCCTCTTTTCGCAAAAAGTATTTTTTCGGTTTCAAATGCTTCCACAGTGATTTCTTCTTTTAAAAGCTCAATATCCTCTTCTTTTCCTTTTATCTCTTGAATTGCTTTAAATTGCTCTAATCCCATTTTTTTCTCTGTGCTTTCTTGTTCATTTTTAATATACGTAGTTATTTGCTCAATCCCCGAGTTTTTTTTGGAGAGTGGCTCTACTGTTTTGTTGTAATAATTAATTATTTTTGGGGCAAATAGAAGCTTATCAACATTCCCCGTAACTATTAAAGATTGCCGCTCAGCTGTATACTTAATTTGATTTGGGCCAACTTGTTCTCTTTTATTTGGAAAATTTCTAATAAAAAAAACAATGGCTTCTAAAAGGCTATTGGCATTATAATTTGAGGCAATTAATCCAAGAGCTATTAAAACTTCTTTAATCTGACCTATCTCGTTGTTACTTGCAAAATCTAGAATGTTCTCTAATATTGATTGACAAATGTTTATATCTATCACGAAAGAACCTTGTTGAAAAGGTTTTATGCAAATTCCAATATCATGGCCTTTTGGGTATAACAGTTTGTTTGTTTCTGTTATTAGATTACCTAAATTTAACAGCAGAGGAGAAAGATCAAAAACATCAATACCATCATTAATTGCTGGGCCTTCTAATTTATAGATAAAGTTTATACTTGAATTCACAGGTAGCCTTTCTGCTAAATATATGTTATTACATATTGGTGATTTTTAAAAGTCTTTTTTTATAAAATGGTCGCCTATTTAAAGTTACCTGTTTATCTTGTTTGCTTTCTTCTGTACTTTGCACACATCTCACACCCCATGGACTCGACACTTTGTGTCCGAACGCAGTGAGGAGATGCCAGCAACACTCAATTTCTGAGGAACATATTTTTGAGCAAAAGTGTATTTTGCTCAAAAATTGTGACGAAGAAATAAAAAAAGATGAATTTCTTTAATGTTCCTCTTTTTTCTCCTGCTTAAAGCACTGCTTTAAGCAGGAGTGAGTGTTGCTGAACACTGCGAGAAAATCGCAGATTTTTGAGCAGGGTCCGCCACCATTACGTTTTTGAGGACAAGTTTTCACAGGAAAGTTTACTTTCCTTTGAAAACGCGGACGAAAAAACAAAAAAGGATATTCTTTTATAAGTAATAACACTTAACTCCTGGACTCGACACATTATTTTCGAATGAAATGAGAATGGGCCGAGTCCCACACAAGGTTGCCCTCGGAGGTTTTTGAGACCTCTGCGTCTGCCAATTCCGCCACTACGGCAATAAATATGTATGGTTATTATACGGGTTTTTAAAGAAATTGCAACTTTTTTCTAGGAAGGCTGGGCAAAAGTTTCTACTCCGCTACCGTTATTGGCTAGTTTTGTTCCTTTCACAGAATATCTGCATGGAGCAGTTGACCCTGCTAAACTTGATACACATTGTGACACAGGAATAGTAGTACCAATTATAAGGCTCATGTAGACTCCGTTTACAGAACATGTTTGCAGGATAGATTGTCTTGGATCTAACGCAACCTTTTTTATTATAGGTCTTTGGTACTTGTGTAACAGGTTACAATTCTACCTACTCTTCCACTTTTGTCAATTAAAAGAAACCTTTTTTATCTTTTTTGAGTAATAGCTAATTGTAATAGAACAGGTATTGATCCAAACAGAGGGACAAGAGTATTTTGAGGCCCATTTGTCCTCATTTCATTCGGACAAATGTGTCGATCCACTGAAGAAACAGTTTATTTTCTTTTGCGTTTTTGTCTATTATATGTTATATTTATTGAACATTAACGGGGCTGTAGCTCACCTGGGAGAGCGCTTGAATGGCATTCAAGAGGCAGTGGGTTCGATCCCCATCAGCTCCACCATATAAAGAAAAAATCACCAGATTTATTTGGTGATTTTTTGTTTACAGAGGTGATGGGGATCGAATAGAGATTTTTGCCTTTAATACAGGGAGGTTGCGATCTTTGTGAGCAACCGACTTCTACCAAAAAATCGAATGGCCGACCGGAGGAGCAGTTTTCTTAGCAAGGCGCAGGTCGCAGCTAAGAAATATTCTAGCTGCGACGGAGGCGCCGATCCCCATCAGCTCCACCATCTTTTTGCCCTGAAACAAAAAGATGGCAAAATTCTGTAATCCAAATTGCTAAAGCAATTTGGATTTCTTTATTTGTGTTCCAAAAAAATTTGAAAGCCAGCTCTCCTCTTTTTTTGGAACACAAATAAAAGTGGAGCCTCGGGGGCCCTCGAAAGATCCAGTAGGAACGAGTGTCCCCATCAGCTCCACCATCTTTTTATGGAAAAGGAGAAGATGTTTTCATCTTCTCCTTTTATTTTTCGAGACAATCAAAACTGGAAAGCAATGAAAGCGTGGCAAAACAACTCTATTTAAGCTCAACTCCAGCGATTTTAGAAAGTGCAATACGAACCTTTGAATGTTCAGCATCAACTTCTTCGTCAGTAAGCGTCTTATCAACTGATCTATATTCAAGACGATATACTAGATTGGTTTTTC
>JAQVOV010000132.1 GCA_028702395.1 Candidatus Omnitrophota bacterium | reverse complement strand
AAATATTCAGTTAGTAAGTAAAAAAGGCATAGAAAAATTACAGGCTGACCCAGATAGTTTAGATAATAGGACATATCCTATAGCTTTAAAAGAAGAGATCACATCTAATGGGGTTTCTATTCCTAACTATAATGCAGCAGGTATTATCGGTTTATCTTTAGCAAGTTTGCGTGTAGTAAAAGAAAAAAGTCCTCAAGAATATGATAAGGTGATGGCCAATACTTTAAAACAGTTCATAAGTGTATATGAAAGATATGGAATCGATATATCTGGTTTTAATGAGGATGTCCTTAATATAATGGTTGTAGGACCATCCAGGGCTAGAATTCCTCTTATAATAAAATATGCTCTGCCTCCTGTAATAAAAGTAGTAGAGCAAATAGAGCTATATCACAAGAAAATGCAGCTTTTACTCCAATCCGCTTAAGGGAAAGTAATATCTTTATTTACTTATTCTGTTTTTTTGTTATAATATAACAAAGTTATTAACATGTTAACCTGCTTTTACTTAAAATGAATTTCCGTATTTAAGTTCTAATCTTTGCCTAGTGGTTTATGGGTTTATAGCAGGAGTTAAAGGAGATATACTATGAAAGAAAAAGTTGAAGAAGTATTGAATGACATAAGGCCTTCTTTGCAGGCGCATGGCGGTAATGTGAAACTTATAGATGTTACAGCAGATGGGGTTGTTAAAGTACAACTTACTGGAGCGTGTGGAAGCTGTCCTATGAGTCAAATGACACTTAAAATGGGGGTTGAAAAAGAACTTAAAAAAAGACTTCCTGAAGTTAAGGAAGTGGTTGCAGTATAATTTAGAGACCAGAGGCCAGAGACCAGAGAAGTCTATGTACGGTTTCATCTTTAAATCAATTAATTCTGGTCACTGGTCACTAGTCTCTGGTTACTAATACAAAGGACAACATTGGCAATAACTCTTACTTTTTTAGGAGCTGCAAGAACTGTTACAGGTTCTATGCATCTTCTTTCTACAGATAAAACAAATATTCTTTTTGATTGCGGTCTTTTCCAGGGAAAAAGAGATGAGTATTATGATATAAACTCTCATTTTGCTTTTGATCCTCAAAATCTTGATGCATGTATCATAAGCCATGCTCATATAGACCATTGTGGCAACATTCCTACACTTATAAAGAATGGGTTTAGAGGAGATATATATACTACTCCTGTTACAAGGGACCTTTGTCGTTATATGCTTACTGATAGCGGATTTATACAGGAAGAAGATATTAAATATGTCAATAAAATAAACAAAAAAAGAGGATTGCCTCCGAGAAATCCGCTCTATACCAGCGAAGAAGCTATGCGGTCATTAAAATATTTCAGAACATTGGAGTATCATACAAGTCACGATATTTCTAAGGATGTGAGCTTGATCTTTTATGAGGCAGGACATATTTTAGGGTCATCTATATCCATTGTTGAGGTGAAAACAGGTAAGAAAAACATTAAAATAGCATATGCGTGTGATCTTGGAAGACGCGATATGCCTTTACTTAAAAATCCTGAGGTGCCAAAAGACATAGATTACCTTATTATTGAAAGCACTTATGGAGGCAGGCTTCATGAACCAATGGAGATCGCGGAAAAAAAACTGATAAATGCTATTAATAAGACAATTAAACGAGGCGGTAAGATCATAATACCTTCCTTTGCTCTTGAAAGAACACAGCTAGTTGTTTTTTTTATCAGTGAATTGATAAAAAGAAAAAAGATACCCAAGATCCCTATATATGTTGACGGGCCATTGGCTGTGAATCTGACAGAAGTATTTAGGGAAAATTGGCAGTATTTTGACGATATAACACGACAATCATTCTTGAATTCCGAAGATCCTTTAGGATATGATAACATTACATATATAAAAGCTGTCAATGACTCTAAAAAACTTCATAATATAAGTAATCCATCAATAATAATATCAGCATCCGGTATGTGTGAAAACGGAAGAGTTTTACATCATTTGAAGAATAATGTAGAAAATCCAAATAATACTATTTTGATAGTAGGATATATGGCAGAAGATACTTTGGGAAGAAAGATAGTTGAACGTAATCCTGAAATAAGGATCTTTGGTAGACCTTATGATCTTCGTGCAGAAGTAATAAAGATCAATGCATTCAGTGCTCATGCGGATAATGATGGGTTAGTTGAATATGCAAACGAATGTAAAGGAAAACTAAAGGAAATATTCATTGTGCATGGCGAACTTGAAAAAGCCGAACTATTAAAAGTTTCCCTTAAGAAAAAGATCAACAAAATAAAAGCAACTATTCCTAAAAAAGAAGAAACTTTTTTTCTTAAAGCCGTGGAGAAATAGGGTTAATAGGAGTTTGTGACTAGAGACTAGAAACTAGTGACTAGGATAAATTGATCTTAAGATAAATGTGCTATTGATAAAGTATCTTTAAATCAATTATCACTAGTCACTAGTCACTAGTCACTAGTTACTAAATGCTATAGAGAGAAATAATGCAGCCTATATCTGAACAAATAAAAGAACTATATTCTGTTAGTGCTAATAAGGAAAGCTATGAGTTTTTATGGTTTATTATCATTGGTATAGCACTTTTATATGTGTATGCAAAATATAGCGAGTATTTAGATACTAAAGGGAAATGGATAATGTGGACAGGAGTAGGGTTACTGATACAGGGTATCTTTCAAGCTTTTTTAAAATATATCATGTAGTATATTCCGTTAAATCTCGTGGCGCGCCTGCCGGCAGGCAGGTAGCTCGCGACTCGCAGCACGCTACTATCTTCCCGAACAGAAATCTATTAAATTCAATCCTATTTCTAAGAAAAGTTCTGATAACTTGTTAGTCGGTAATCCTAAAATATTAAAATAAGAACCTTTTATATCGTCAAACAATATTGAACCTACTCCTTCTATTGAAAATCCGCCTGCTTTATCATATGAACCCAATCTTTTAAAGTACATATTTATTAAGTGATCAGGAATATGGCTTACTTTAATAGAGCTTTCACTATATCCTGAAGAGCCAATGTTTTTATGTGTATTAAAAACAAATAGACCTGTATATACTTGTATATGATGATCGCTGAATTTTTTTAAAAGCTCTTTTGCATGCAAAGCATCTTTAGGTTTTCCTATCACTTCATTGCCAAGTGTTACAAGTGTATCTGCCCCTATTAAAACAAGATCTTCTCCGTACTTTTCAATAGCCTTTTTTGTTATACTGCGTACTTTTCTCATTGCATTTTTTGTTACTGAAGAGATAATATTCTTTCTTTTTGGCTGAATTTCCTTAATGTCAGATATCATGACCCCATGTTTTATTGAACAAGAAGTAAGTATTTCAGTTCTTCTTTGAGAAGCTGAAGCCAATATTATCTTATATTTGTTTGCACTCAAGCGATACCTCCTTTAAATGGTAGATAAGTAAAAAGGTAAAAGTAAAAAGGAAAAAATCTGTTTTCATTGAGGAGTCTTTTGCTCGATCATTATAAATAAGCTTTTTAAAAGTCTATTCAGAACCTCCCACACTTTTACCTTTTTCCTTTTGCCTTTTTACTTTAAAATTTAATTCTATATATTCATTCCTGCCACAAACCCTGTTGAAAAAGCGGCTTGCAGATTATATCCCCCTGTTTTGGCATCAATATCTATGACCTCTCCAGCGAAATATAATCCTTTGCATATTTTAGACTCCATTGTTTTAGGATCGATCTCTTTGGTTGAAATGCCGCCCCTTGTAATGATCGCTTCTTCAATAGGTCTGGTTCTTTTTATCGTGAAGCGAAGGTCTTTTAGCGTGCGTACTATTTGTTCGCGCTCGGATCTTGTAACCTGGTTTACAGGTTTTTTAGGATCTATTTTTACGTGTTCCAAGAAAAGAATGCTCATTTTCCCAGGGAGTAATTCTTTTAGGATGTTTAAAAGTTGTTTATTATGAAAAGTTTTGAATTCCCTTAACATTCTTGCATTAAGTTTATCAATTGTCAATGCTGGTTTTAGATCAATACTGGCTTCAATTTTTTTGTTGTTCATAATAATGTCATAAACAATAGCGCTAAGATCAAGGATTATAGGACCTGATAAACCATAATGAGTAAAGAGCATTTCACCAAAATAGCTGGATACCTTTTTTCCATCTTGCAGGATTGAACAAGCAACATTTTTTAGGGATATTCCCTGCCAGTTTTTCATTTTAACGTTACTAGTTTCAATGCCTACCAGCGCTGGTTTAACTGTAATGATCGTGTGTCCCAGTTTTTCAGCAAAGATCAATCCTGCTCCTGTGGAACCAGTTGCACGATAGGATAGTCCGCCAGTTGTAATAATGACTTTTTCAGAAAAGAGTATTTCTTTGTTGGTCACAACATTAAAAACACCTTCTTGGTCTTTAAAAACATCAAGGACCTCAGTATT
>JAQVOV010000131.1 GCA_028702395.1 Candidatus Omnitrophota bacterium | reverse complement strand
GACCTTATTGACATCCGCACCTGCGTAGATAAATACGAACAAGCGTACAGCGAAAAAAATGTAAAAAGTATGATAGATTGCTGCGATATTGATTCTGAATGGTTCAAAGGATTTGAAGACAGTATGACTAAAGAGTTTGCTAGGTATGAATATATTCGCCTGAAATCAACAGAAAAAAAGCTTGCCCGTGATCCGAATGGTACAAAAGAAGATGACTTGATTACTATTAGAAGGTCACTTTATATTGCATATATTGATAACGCAGCTCCAAATGTTGGGAATAGGACTAATAACTCAGCGAGCATCAACGAATTTAATGGAGTTTATTATATAGGACGGTCTTCTAAGGATCAAAAATGGAAGATAAGAAAGTTTGGGCAAATGCCTTGTGATGAACAAATAGCATATTTAAGTGGTAAACAAATGGTGTTAAGAGGAAAAGTTTATGATGCTATCACGGAGTATAAAAAATCTATATCGATAAATCCATCATATTCTCCAGCATATTCTGGCCTTTCTGATATATCATTTGCCATGGGGAAACTCGATGATGCGACATATTATGCTAAAAAGGCCGTTGAATTACAACCGGACGTTGCATATTACAGATACTCTTTAGCCATGTTATATTTGTATTCTAAAGACAAAACAAAAGGATTAGAAGAGCTAAAGGAAGTTAAAAAACTGGATAAAGAATTTCCTGATATAGATTACTTTTTAAAAAATGCGGATAAAGTTATGTCCGTTTCGGATTATGTTCTGAATAATTATGCGATAAATGAAGACAGAGCTAAGATCGTAGCTATAGATATTTCAAATTCCGGCGATGGTGTAAAAATTGAAGATTTAAATTTGACTCTTCAAAAGCCCAAAGGCTGGATATTTGCTCCGCGTGTTGATTGGTATACGATTTTCTCTGTTAGCACCGTAGAAAATCCGTCATTGACGGATCCACTTATAACTGTAAATGTAAGAGCGGTAAAGGGTGATAATGATGCAGCTGGAATAAACCTTGATATAGCAAAAAATATGGCAGTTACATATAATAACAATTCTCTTGTGAAAATAGGTGCTTCACAAGAAGTTACGATAGCAGGACTACCTGGGACAGAAAATGGGTTTGTACTCTCTGACAATTTAGTGCCAGTAGTGGCGATAATCACAACGTTAATAAAAGGCAAAATAGCGTACTCAATAGTTTATTCCGATAAGGCTAAGGATATGAAGATCAATGAGCTCCCTTACAAGGAAATTATTGCTGGGTTTCAATTTATTGATCCGAAGATTGACGTTAGTGAAGAAATGGTAGCTAATTTGATAGCAGCTGAAAAAGGATAGGATAAACCCCAAATAGGAAGCCATGGGTTCAGATCTTGAATTTCGCACTTTAAACCGTCAACCCCAGCAAATACAATTTCCACAATCCAAAAAACATGTCTGTCCCAAGTTGCAGTTTAACTTCAGCGGTGGACAGACATGTTTTTTATAGCTTGATCTCGGGACACACATAGGAATCAGTTTGCCCATTGGATAGGTGTGTCCCGAGAAACCAAGGGCGCAGAAACCGCGCAATCCAGAACGTTCCACAAACTCGTAGCGCGTAGCTCGTGGCAAAAACCATTGAGCTTTACGATATGCGATTTGCGCTTTGCTAATTATGTCTGTCCCTAGAAGCCAAGGGCGCCTCACGAGGCGCCCCTACAAAAGATATTCAGGATGTTCCACAAGCTCGCAGCTCGCAGCGCGTAGCTTAGGACCTTCCTTCCTTTTTACTTTTACCTTTTACCTTTTTCCTTTTCTACGCACAACGGGTTAGGTGTGTCCCAAGAAGCCAACTACTAAATAAGTTGCAAGGGGGTTTTATTTGGAGTAGAATAAGTTATATGTAAAGTTTTATGGGCAAATATATAGGAGAATTATGGACTTAATTAGTTTGCAAAAAATTTCGTTATCCTTTGGGGGACCGCTTATTTTTGATGATATAAGCTTTAAACTTGAAAGTGGCGAGCGGGTAGCTCTTATTGGACGTAATGGGGTTGGAAAAACTACATTAATGAAGGTTATGACCAAAGAAGTGAAGCTTGATGATGGTACAATATTGTTTTCGAATGATGTTAAGGTTGCTTATCTTCCACAGGAAGTGCATGAAGAAATAGAAGGAACCGTTTTTGATGTTGTTCTTTCCGGGTTGGGTAATTGTGTGAAGCTTTTAAGTGATTATCATCATCTTGCGCACAGATTGCAAGCAGAACACTCTTTGGAGCTTATCAGTAAGATTGAGATGGTTCAATCTGAAATTGACAATATCAGTGCATGGGATCTAAATAATCAGGTAGAAAATGTTATTTCCAAAATGAAACTTGATCCTGAAAGTAATTTTAATAAGTTATCTGGTGGGCAGAAACGTCGTACTCTTTTAGCTCGGGCTCTTGTTGTTAAGCCAGATGTACTTTTACTGGATGAGCCAACGAACCATTTAGATATAGATTCAATCAACTGGCTTGAAGAATTTCTGAGAAAGTATACAGGCTGTATATTCTTTATCACGCATGACCGTATGTTTATGCATAATTTGGCTACACGTATCGCAGAGCTCGATCGCGGGAAGATGTTTAGCTGGGAGTGTGACTATAAAACTTTTCTAGAACGCAGACAAGCAGTCCTGGCAGTTGAAACAGTTCATCGACATAATTTTGATAAGAAACTTGCTAAAGAAGAAAATTGGATCAGGCAGGGTGTTAAAGCTCGTACATGCCGAAATGAAGGTCGCGTGAAAGCTCTTGAACGTTTAAGGGCAGAGAAGAGAAAACAGCAGAAGGAACTTGGCCAGGTGCGAATGAAGATTCAAGAAAACAATATTTCCGGGCATCTAGTACTAAAAGCTTCTAAGGTAGGATTTAGTTATGGGGACAATTGTCTTATTAATGATTTTTCCATCCAGATTAAACGTGGTGAAAAGGTAGGCATTTTAGGGTCCAATGGCAGCGGCAAGACTACATTAATCAAAATATTATTAGGAGAAGTTTTGCCCGATAGAGGTAAAGTTCGACTGGGGACCAATATTAAAGTTGCTTATTACGATCAACTTAGAGAACAATTGGATATAAATAAAAGCGTTGCAGAAAATGTAAATTACGGAAGTGACACCGTTGAGATTAATGGCAAGCCACGTAATGTTATTGGGTATCTTCAGGATTTTCTTTTTTCCCCGGAAAGGGCGCGAACTATAGTTAAGGTTCTTTCCGGTGGTGAGCGTAATAGGCTTCTTCTTGCTAAACTTTTTACTCAACCGTTCAACTTATTGGTAATGGATGAACCTACTAATGATCTTGATGTTGAAACTTTGGAACTTTTGGAAGGATTGCTGCTGGAGTATGACGGAACTTTGTTATTGGTCAGTCATGATAGGGCTTTTCTTAACAATGTAGTTACTTCCACTATAGTGATTGAGGCCGAAGGCGTTCTTAAGGAATATCCGGGCGGATACGATGACTGGCTGGATCAGCGTAAAATGCCGGATGCAAAAAAATCAACACAATCCAAGCAAGACAAAACGAATACAAGATCTAAAGATAAAACAAGTCAGACTAAGCTTACGTTTAAGGAAAGAAAGGAGTATGAAGAACTTATTCCAAAAATAGAAAAACTCGAAGCAGAAAAAGAGTTTATTAATATTCTTTTTGCTAGTAGCGATTATCATAAAAAAAATTCGGAAGAAATCGCTCAGGCAAAGATACGATCTGTGTCTTTGGAGAAAGAACTTCAAACAGCCTACGATCGATGGGCGTACTTTGAACAGTTTTAAAAAAACCGCAAATACAATTTCCTCAATACAAAAAAGAGGTCTGTCCCAAGTTGCAGTTTAACTTCAGCATAGGACAGACCTCTTTTTTATAGCTTGATCTCGGGACACACATAGGAATCAGTTAGCCCATTGGATAGGTGTGTCCCGAGAAACCACAAACTCGCAGTTCGTAGCGCGTAGCTCGAGGCTCAATTTAGGACCTTCCTTTCTTTTTACTTTTACCTTTTGCCTTTTTCCTTTTTTACGCATAACGGGATAGGTGTGTCCTGAAACTAAAAATACTTTAGATTTTAAAATTATGTGGTAAAATAGGATAAATAGGGTGTGAAAAAGTGACAAATTCAAGATTTGAACCCATGGGGTTTATATGAAAAAAATTATATTCTATTTATGTATTGTTCTGATACCTGCTTTTTCAAATGCTCAAGAAGAGAACAAAGTGCTTTTAAATAACTACGATACGGCACTTGTAATTTATAATAGGTCTACAGAAGAGATGATCAACGTTAATCCAACTTTTAGTGCTCGCCGTTTATCTCCGTGTTCAACTTTTAAAATTTACAATACACTTATTGGTCTGGAACTTGGTCTAATTGAAGGGCCAGATGTTCCTTGGTATAAGTGG
>JAQVOV010000130.1:2954-4444 GCA_028702395.1 Candidatus Omnitrophota bacterium | reverse complement strand
GTTGCGGTGATGGAGAGCTATTGGACTTGCTTGTCAGATATAAGAAAATAAAAGCAAGCGGTGTAGAATTAAATGAAAATGCCATATATAAACGTGTTGAACGAGGATTAACTGTACTGCATAATGATATAAACGAAGGATTACGAGGCTATCCTGATAGATCTTTTGATTATGTTCTGTTGAACCAAACAATGCAGGAGGTCAGTAAGGTCGATTTTGTCATAGAAGAAAGCTTGCGAGTTGGTAAAAAAGTCATTGTCGGGTTTTCAAATTTTGCATATATAAGCGCCAGATTAAGGGTGTTCTTTAAAGGAAAAGTGCCAATAACAAAGTCATTGCCGTATACATGGGATAGAACGCCTAACGTGCATTTTTTAAGTATCAGTGATTTTAAGGATTTTTGTAAAAACAAGAAAATAACAATATGCGAGCAGCATTTTCTAGGATTTAAAAAGGAGATCAAGTTCCTGCCTAATTTATTTGCAGTAAATGCTATTTTTGTTATAAAAAAATAATAAAATAATTTAAAAAAGATCTTTTGGTAATGTCTTTTTAAAATTAGCTTTACAGTTAAGGGAGTTTTTCTATGAACATAGTTGATAGGATACAAGAACTTAAAAAACAGAAAAATGCAGTTATTCTTGTTCATAATTATCAGTTGCCTGAAATACAGGATATTGCGGATCATACAGGTGATTCTTTGGGCTTAAGTATGCAGGCTGCTAAAACTGATGCAGATATGATCGTGTTTTGCGGAGTGTATTTTATGGCTGAAACGGCTAAAATACTCTCACCCCAAAAAACAGTTGTTATACCTGATAAAACTGCAGGTTGTCCAATGGCGCAGATGATAACTGTAGAACAGTTAAGAGCGTTAAAAAAAGAACATCCAAAAGCAAAAGTTCTTTGTTATGTGAATTCTTCTGCCGAGATCAAGGCAGAAAGCGATGTATGTTGTACTTCTGCTAATGCACTGACGATCGCTGAAAAAGCTTTTACTGAGGATGATGAGATCATTTTTATTCCGGATAAGTTTTTAGCGTTATACACAGCTTCTCAAGTTAAACGAAAATTCATTTTCTGGAAAGGATATTGTCCGACGCATATGAAAATATTGCCGGAATATATTAATGAGATAAAGAAACACGATCCTGAAGCAAAAGTCGTTGTTCATCCTGAATGTGTTCAGGAAACAATAAAAATAGCAGATAAAGTTTGTTCTACAGGCGGGATGAGTAAATATGTTGAAAATTCAAATGCCAGATCTTTTATCATTGGCACAGAAAATGGTATGGTGTACAGATTGCAAAAGGATAATCCTGATAAGAAGTTCTATACTGTTAGTGATCTGGCAACATGTCCAAATATGAAAAAAACAACACTTGATAAAGTTCTTAATAGTTTAGAGAACAATGAATATGAAATAACTATTGATAATGAAACTATTGTTAAGGCAAGAAAAAGTATTGATGCGATGTTTCGGTTTGTAT
>JAQVOV010000130.1:1712-2854 GCA_028702395.1 Candidatus Omnitrophota bacterium | reverse complement strand
ACAACACCTCTTCATCCGGAAGTTAAGAAAACCATGATAGAGGCTATGGATAATTTTGGTAATCCTTCCAGTTTTCATTCATATGGCAGAAAAGCAAGGGTGTTAATAGAAGAGGCTAGGGAAAAGATCGCTTCATTTATAGGAGCCAGTCCTGATGAGATCATTTTTGTAGGCAGTGGTTCTGAAGCTAATAACACTGTCTTATCTATCTTTTCGTGTCTTGCAAGTAAGTGCACATGTTCTTTTGATACTGAAAATGTAATTATAACTACGCCGATCGAACATCCTTGTATATTGGAAAAAGTGAAATGCTTTGATCACACGAACACAAAAGTCAAATATGCGGATGTTGATAAATACGGTAAAGTTGATATTGGAAAACTTGAAAAAGAGATCTCAGATAATACAATATTGGTTTCTATTATGATGGCTAATAATGAGATAGGGACTATTCAGGATATAAAAAGGATAACAGATATCGTACACGCAAAAAAAATAATGATGCATACAGATGCTGTACAAGCTGTTGGCAGAATTCCTGTAAACGTAAAAGATCTTGGAGTTGATTTTTTGACAATATCTGCACACAAAATATATGGCCCTAAAGGTGTCGGAGCTTTATACGTAAAAAGAGGCTTGAAATTCTGTCCATTGATATATGGAGGTCATCAGGAAAAAGGCAGGCGTGCCGGAACTGAGAACACCCTTGGGATCATAGGGTTTGGCAAAGCAGTGGAACTTAGGGCGAAAGAAATGTTCGAGGAATCAAAAAGACTTCTACAAATAAAAAAACATCTTAAAGAAGAGATCTCTTCTAAAATAGAAGGGGTTTACTTTAACGGTCATCCTGATGATTGTTTACCAGGTACATTGAACGTATCGTTTGATGGTATTGAAGGTGAAAGTTTATTGTTATATTTAGACTTGGAAGGCATTGCTCTATCAACAGGTTCGGCATGTGCATCAGGCAGTCTTGATCCTTCGCATGTGCTTTTAGCTATAGGGCAATCTGCAGAGCATGCACATAGTTCTCTTAGGATCAGTTTGGGCAGGGAAAACACTTTAGAAGAAGCTGATTATTTAATAGAGAAGTTAGTTGAAGTAGTCCAAAGACTTAGAAAGATGTCTACAGCGTATGTGAA
>JAQVOV010000130.1:0-1612 GCA_028702395.1 Candidatus Omnitrophota bacterium | reverse complement strand
TGACTAGAGACTAGAAACTAGTGACTAGAATAAATTGATCTTAAGATAAATCTGCTATTAATACAGTATCTTTAAATCAATTATTACTAGTCACTAATCACTAGTCACTAAATGCTATGGAGGAGAACATGGATTGGGTATATAGCGACAAAATAAAAGAACATTTTACAGCACCTAAGAACATTCTTGGAGATGAAGACCCGAAAACATTTGATGGAAAAGGTATAGTAGGCAATATGAAATGCGGGGATGAAATGCTCCTTGTTATAAATGTTGATAAAGATTCTTTAACTATAAAGGATTGTAAATGGAAAACTTACGGTTGTGCAAGTGCAATAGCAAGTACATCAATGTTATCTGAAATGGCTAAAGGAAAAACGTTAGAAGAAGCTTATCATATTTCTCCAAAAGATATTATGGCTTCTCTTGGAGGATTACCTGAGAATAAAGTGCATTGCTCTGTTTTAGGTGATAAAGCTTTGAGAGCAGCTATCAATGATTATTATGCCAGACACGGGATGGACGAAAAAATAGAAAAGGAAACTGCCCAGCTTGTTTGTCAGTGTATGAATGTTACAGATGCTGACATTGAACATGCAGTTTTAGACGGCGCACGTACTTACTATGAACTGCAGGAAATGACCAAGATCGGAACAGTTTGCGGGCAATGCAAAGATAGATCCATAAAACTTCTTGAAGACTATATTCAAAAACACTTCAGTTAAAATGTGCCTATAAAACAATATTTTTTCTAGGCTTAAAAGAAACCAGATATCCTTTCTTTGGCATACTTAAGATTTTAATGCCCCTTCGGGGACACAAAAGTTTGCTCTAAAATTTTAAACTTGCCAAAAAAATAATCTAATGATCTTATTTTTTTGACTTCGAACAGTAAAAATTTTCCATCTTCTTAATTTCATACCATGAAACATTTTTCATGGTATGAAATTAAAGACGACCAAGCAAACTTTTGTTCATTAAAATAAAGTGTGCCAAAGAAAGGATATCTTGTTGTTTAGGGTTATAAGAATTATGGAAAGAGAGAAAGGTTCAATTAATTTGGGACGCCTAAAGGCGCCCACAAATTAATTGAAAAATGGAGAAACAATAGATTTTTTATAAGTTTTTACTATTTAGTTTCAATATAAATTAAAAGGAGTATAATATATTAAGATCTGATCTTGTATACTAAAGGAGGATTTTTATGAAACCAAAACACATTGCAATTCTTGTTGTATCAGGTTTCTGTTTAATTGTGCTGCTTCAAAATACACAGGTAGTGTCATTCAATTTGTTTTTCTGGAAATTAAGTATGTCACGGATAATTCTTTTCCCGCTTCTTATTGTTATAGGGTTTTTAATAGGTTTTTTTGTTGGAAGAAAATCGTTGAGTAATGGGTAATGAGTAATGTGTAATGGGTAGTGAGTAATGGGCTTGTAAGTATATCAAGAAAAACTAAGTATAGTTTTATATAATAGACACAGTACTCATGATGCATTACGCATAACACAATTATAAGAGAGTAAATTAATATATGTCAAAAGTTGTTATCACAATTCTAATGCTTATCTGCAGTAATGTTTTCATGACTTTTGCCTGGTATGGGCACTT
>JAQVOV010000020.1 GCA_028702395.1 Candidatus Omnitrophota bacterium | reverse complement strand
ATTATTTTTTGTTCAAAAGATCTGCTAAAATGATAACCAATATACACATTGATGTTTTTATTTTGGCCAAGAATATACCATAACCCATTAGTATGATCCCAATGTTCGTGAGATATAATAACATGTTTTAAATTATTTATATTAACATTGAGTTTCTCAAGTTGTTTAACAAAAAGATCAATCTCTCCAAAAGTATCAAATAAAATATCATCATCAATAAGTATGGAAAGACCCCATCTTTTTATCGATCGTTCCAACGGAGTACTACCTTGTGCAATAACTTGAATTTTCATAAATTTAATCCTTAAGTAAATGATCGGCTAAAGCCCTATACAAAGTGCTTACTGCAAGAATACTGCAATGCAAATGTTCATATGGAAGCGCTTTCACGTTTTGCATTACTTCTCCTGCAGATAGACAAAGAGCTTGTTCTAAGGTTTTTCCATTAACTAAATGTGCAGTCATTGCTGCACACGTTTTTGTTTCATTACAACCATCTGTATAATATTTGATCTCTTTTATGGTATTATCCTTAATTACCAAATAAAATTCCATAGAATCCCCGCAAGGTCCTTTTAAAAAAGCAGAACTTGTTGGATCATTCATTCTACCTAAATATTTTTTTATTATATCTTCCATCTTCAGTGATCTTTTTAATGGTCGCAAATATTGTTCCCCTTCTGTAAACTATCTGACAAATACTCTTCGACAAGTTTATTAGGCTCCGTTCCTATAGCTCCAACAATTACTTTTACACCATTCTCAGCAAAAAGCTCTTGTGCGCGCATACCCATGCCACCGGCAATAATACAATTTACACCTTGCTCACCTAAAAACTTAGGCAACACTCCAGGGGCATGTGGAGGAGGGATAATAGCCGTTGTATTTTTTACTTTCTTATTCTCAACCTCAAAAATAATAAATTTTTCGCAATGCCCAAAATGCATTGCAAATTGTCCCTGTGCAACTGGTACTGCTATTTTCTCGTTCATATTATCCTCCTTTTAACTTGCGCTATATAAATAAGCAAGTATTTTTGTCATTACTTAACTCAACACTAATAACTTAATTAAATTTTATTTTCTACAAAATATTCAATATTATACATAATATCCTGAAATTGCTTACGAATATTTTCATTATTATCGCATAAAATTGTTTTTCCATTATCAGCATTTATAACTATATTAGGATCAAAGCTCAATTCTCCTAAGAACTGTACGTCAAACTTCTGAGCCATTTTCTTTCCACCGCCTTTTCCAAAGATATCCACACTTTTATTACAATGCGGGCATACCATAGAACTCATATTCTCTATAACACCTATTACAGGAATATTTACCTGAGATGCAAAACTCAAGCTTTTTTGAGTATCAAGTGTGGCCATTTCCTGAGGTGTTGTTACTATCACAAAACCTTCTAATTCCGGTATTAACTGACAAATACTTAAGGTCTCATCTCCTGTGCCAGGCGGAAGATCAATTACAAGAAAATCCAAGTCTTCCCAATGAACATTTGATAGAAAATCTTTGACAATTTTCATCTTCAAAGGACCTCTCCATATAACAGGCTCTGAACTATCCTTTATTAACCCCGCCATAGAGATCACTTTAATACCTTTTGCAGTTTTTGGAAGGATCTGATCTTCCATAGCCATGATCTTTTGACCTTCTATTCCAAGCATTTTAAAAACACTCGGTCCATGCAGATCAGCATCCAAAAGCCCTACCCTGAAACCTTTAGAATGTAAAGACATTGCCATGTTCACAGAAATAGTGCTTTTTCCTACACCACCTTTATTGCTCATAACAGCGATCTTGTGTTTTATTTTTTTTGTTCTATCAATTACCTTATTATCTCTATACTGAACATTAACATTTTCCATTTTATTTTTTTTCTTTCATTTGATCTTTTAAATATTGCCACATTTTCTTTATTACTTTTGAAACTTCAAAACTCTCATCCTCAACAATAATTCTTCCAGCTGATAAGAATTCCACAACCTTTTTGTCAAAAGGTATTTCAGCAATGACTTGAACTCCTTTTTTAGCACATCTTTCTTTTATATTTTCTGACATCTTTATATTTATATCATACTTATTTATACAAACGAATATTTTTAGATTAAATTTTTTTGCAACATCTATTATCCTCTCAAGATCGTGTAACCCGGAACAGGTGGGTTCTGTAACTATTAATGCTATATCTGCACCTGTTAAAGAAGACAATACAGCACAACCCATTCCAGGAGGACCGTCTGTAATAATAATTTCTCTTTTCAATTCTTGAGCAACTTCTCTTGCTTTTTTTCTCACTACGCTAACTAATCTACCTGAGTTTTCCTCTCCTGCACCTAGTGCAGCATGTACCATTGGTCCATATTTTGTATCAGAGTAAAACCAATGCCCGCATATGTTATCCTGCATAATTACAGCATCACAAGGGCATATCTCAAAACAGAACCCGCATCCTTCGCAGGCAATATGATCGACTTTAAAATTCTTTATAGCCCCAAAACGACAAACTGCTTCACACTGCCCGCATTTAAAACATTTATCATTTTTTATAACTGCTGTTTTTCCTGAAATAAACTCTTCTTTTTTCTTGATCTCAGGAAGCAATAAAAGATGCAGATCAGCCGCATCAACATCACAATCAGTCATTACCTTGTTCTTTTCCAAAAAAGCAAACCCTGCAGTTATGGTTGTCTTACCTGTTCCTCCTTTACCGCTTACTACAACTATTTCTTTCATACAACTCTCCCTGCATGTTTTAAAATATCCTGATACATGTTTTGGAACATCTTCTTATAAGAGGCCTCATAATTTACCATGGCTATTCCAATAGAATAACTTTCAGCTATTTTTCTATCAAAAGGGATCTCCAAATGTATAGGAATGTTTTCCTTTTTACAATATTCAAAAACTTTTTTATCTCCAAGGTCTGCTCTATTAACCACTACCCCAAAAGGGATCTTTAATACCCTTAAAAGGTCAACTGCCAATGTAAGATCATGTAATCCAAAAGGAGTAGGCTCTGTAACAAGTACAGTATAATCTGAGCCAATTAAACTTCCGACAACAGGACAAGAAGTTCCGGGAGGTGCATCAATAATAACTGTTTTTTCTCTTTTAATATGTTGTTTTACCTGTCTGATCACAGGTGGCGCCATAGGTTCGCCGATGTTGAGTAATCCTGATACAAATTCGATCTTGTCTTTTTTTCCTTTCTCAATTATCCCTACATGCCTCGGCACTTCTGTAATAGCTTTTTCAGGACAAAAATATGCACAAACACCGCAACTGTGGCAAAGTTCAGGAACAAAACAAGCAGTAGTACCAAATACAGCTAAAGCATTGTATTGACAAAGTTCAGCACATTTACCGCAATAAGAACATTTCTCTTCATCTATTTTAGGAACAAGCATATTCACATCTATGGTCTCTGATATATCTAAATTTAAAAATAAAGCACAATTAGGCTGTTCAACATCACAATCTAAAAGCTGTACATTATCTAACGATAATGCAAGATTGACTGCAACTGTTGTTTTTCCTGTTCCGCCTTTTCCGCTGGCAATTGAAATTATCACTTTACTCCTTTAGCTACTGACACCACATAAGTTTTACTCCACAAATTCTCATAAGAAAAAACTTTTGCTCCTTTATTTTTTAAATATACCAATACATCATCAAAGTTTTCATGGATCCTTTTATGGGTGTTGTTCTCTTTTTCATGCATTTCTTCTACTAACCTAAATCCTCTATCATTGAATTCTGTAATAATGATCTGTTTTTTTGCTAAGCGAATGATCTGATCTATTACTTTGAACGGTTCTTGAAAATGATGAAAGGAAAAAGCTGATATCACCAGATCAAAGCTATTATCATCATATAGAAGTTTTTGTGCATCCTCTAACTTAAAACACACATTATCAATTAAAGCTTCATGAGCAAGTAAAAGTCCTGCTTTATATTGAGAAGCTTTATCAATATCAACAGATGTAACATGTCTTGATATTTTTGCCAATAAAGCTGTTAAAGAACCTTTACCTGTTCCAATTTCCAAGATACTATTGATACTGCTGTCAATATGCTTAACAATATCTTTCCCAAGTAAAACCCTATCTAAACCTAATATTCTGAACTCTCGTATTCTATTGACATGCTCTTGATAATTATTTTCTATCTCTTTTTTAGTGAATTTATGCATATGTTACATCCAATGCCCTTCAACATTAGAAGAATCTGTACTTTCAAGTTCTCCTCTTTTATATTTTTCAACCGCTTCCTTAACAGTACCTGTGACACCTACAACAACTTTTATCTTAGCTCTGTCTAATACTGCAAAAGCTTTAGGTCCGCAATTACCTGTGATCAAGATTTCTGCCCCGCTTTTTGCAACAATTTGTCCTGCTTGAATTCCTGCACCGCTTGGAGCATTTATATTTTGCTCATTTACAACACATTTAAATTCCATAGACTCACTATCAACAATAATGAAATTTTGAGCTCTGCCGAATCTTGGATCAATATCAGAAAAAAGATCTTTTCCTGATGATGTTACTGCTATTTTCATATTACCTCCGTTTACAGTCTTTTAGTGACTAGTGACTAGAATAAATTGATCTTAAGATAAAAGGGCTATAGACCTTTCTAGTCACTATCTGCTATCAACTACTTCTTGTTATTTTCCAACTCATTGATCCTTTTCTGAATAGCCTCAAGTTCTTCCTTAATATAAGAAGCTTCCTGTTTTAGCATATTGACATCTTCCTCAGGCTGCTGATAATAAGATGCTGGTAAAAAAGCTCTGAAGCCATAACCAAAGCCTCTGCCCATACCCATACCTCTACCCATGCCCATACCTCTGCCATATCCTCTTCTAGGTACTCTATAAGCATTAGCATCAGTTACGCAATAACCTCTTCCCCCACCTGTCATTGGCCCCATACCTTGAGGTCCTGTTCCATTAAATCCCGGCATATCACACCTCCTTTTTTTAAATGAAAATCATTTCCATTTAACGAACAAAAAAATTTTTACTTTTTCTTTTTACATTTATCACAAATGCCGTAAAATTGAACAAGATGTGATCTTATTTCAAATTTATGTTTTTCTGATAAACTTTTTTCTGTTTTATTGATCAGCTGAAGTTCTTCGTCAATAAAATCATTATAATTAATAACACGCTTGCAGATCGTGCAAACCAGATGATGATGATGATCTTCTTTTTGACCTTCTCCGGCAATTTCATATCTTGCTCTGCCATCACCAAAGTCAAATTTAGAGACCATCCCCATGGAAATCAACATATCCAACGTCCTATAAACACTTGTAAGCCCAATATCAGAATATATCGAATGAACTTTCAAATATATATCTTCAGCACTTAAGTGTTTGTCTTTATACTTTGTCAGAACATCTAAAATAGCTTCTCTTCCAATGGTAATACGATATCCGCAACCACGAAGTTTCCCTTGCCATCCCCCTGGTCTATTACAGTGCCTTTGGCGCATACTGCCTCCTTATTGAAAATGGTTTCCATTTACAGTATACATGAGAAAGCTTTTCGTGTCAATACTATTTAGAAAAAACTTTACCCAAAGTACAATTGCTTCGAGACACGAGCTTCGAGCTGCGCTCAGCTCATAAACTGGGGTTTTATATTTTGGCGAGTATATTGATATTTTACGTGTTGGAAGCACTTCTACACATAAGCCAGGACCACTTCTCCACATGCTTTAGACCAGGTCTAAAGATTTAAGATTTTCAAAACTGGGGTTTTACCTTTCAGCTCTTATGTTACTGTTTTACTTGCTGGAGGCACTTCTCTGTGTAGGCAGGGGCACTTCTCCACATGCCTGGGGCCAGGCCCCAACTTTTCAAACGTAAGTCTATTTAGGACATTCCTATAGCTGAAGGCTGATAGCTGATTGCTGACAGCTGAAAACTCTTACTTTCTGATATTTTTTTCTACTTCAGCTAACAGAACATCAGGTTTAACAGGTTTTTCAATAACAGCTCTAACTGGAAGCCATTGTTCGTTTGGCTCAAAACCAAATGGAAGATTCATGTCTTTTCTTATACCTGTAGTCATTATGACCGGGATATTTTTTGTTGCTGGATCTTGTGCTATTTTTTTGGCAACATCAAAACCTTCTGTTTTATTCGTCATCATTACATCTAAAAGCATAAGATTTGGATTTTCTGCATGGGCTTTTTGATAACCTTCCTGCCCATTCTCAGCTACTATGATCTTATAACCTTTTGCTTCAAGCAATGTTGTTATCGCTTCTCTGAAATCAGCATCATCATCAACTATCAATATTTTCTCTGCCACAATATTCCTCCTTATAACTCGCAATATTTTTCCCTGGCGAGCACAGCATTGAGTACATAAATAAAATATCATACGAATATATAATTCAAAATGATATCGGAAATTTATTTTATCACTTTACGATAGTAAACCCTTCTATTCTCTTTAATAAATATTACACAGCAGTTCTTTAATTAGTTTTTTTAATATTCTCTATTCTTCTAAAAATTCAAACCCCTTTTCCTATATAATTTATTGAATTTTTTCATATTTCTTAAGTAATTCTATTGTTTTTGCTTCGTTTAGCTCTCCATATATTTTTTCATCTATCATGATAACAGGAGCTATCCCGCATGCACCTAAACAGCGTGCTTCCTGCAAAGTAAAGATCTTATCCTCTGTAGTTTCTCCCACTTCTATATTGAGATGCCGCTTTATAGCATCCAATATTTTCCCTGCGCCTTTAACATAACAAGCTGTGCCTAAACACACAGAAATAATATGTTTTCCAACTGGCTTTAAATTAAAGTAATGATAAAATGTCGCCACTCCCCATATGTGTGCCGTTGGAATATTCATATGAACAGCTATTTCATCCATTGTCTCACGTTTTAAATATCCGTAAAGTGCCTGTGCTTTATGAAGTATTGCTATAAGCTGAGAATCAGGATATTCTTTCTCTTTACATATATCCATATAACTTTTAAGTTCCTGCAATTTATTATCGTCTGTTGCTACCATATCTTCCTCCATTATCTTGATTTAATATGTTTAGGGATTATTCCTTTAGGTTCTTTTTTACTATAATGTGTGTGTAAAAGTTTATGAGAAACTGCGCTCAAAGGTCTTCCAAGAAACTCTTTGTATATCCTCTGCACATCCGGATTCTCATGAGATCTCCTTATGACTTTTGATCTATCCAAATTATACAATGCCTCTGCTCTTTTTTTAAGGATCTCCTCATCTAACGGCACAGAGTTAGAACTTGCATAAGGCTGTCCCCCTCCTCCTATACAGCCTCCAGGACAACCCATGATCTCAATAAAATGATATTTATTAGGATCTTTTTTAACTACATCAAGAAGATCTGCAGCATTGCCTAATCCGTGTGCAACAGCTACTCGTATCTCTTTACCATCCATAATGATCTTACCTTCTCTTATTCCTTTAAAACCCCTTATATCATTAACTTCGATATTCATAAGGGTTTCACCTGTCAAAAGCTCATAAGCTGTTCTTATTGCAGCTTCCATCACTCCTCCTGTAACACCAAAAATAGCACCTGCACCTGATGAAATACCCATAGGATTATCAAATTGTTCAGGCTTAATATTGCAAAAATCTATGCCTGCTGATTTTATCATCCATGCTACTTCCCTAGTCGTAACTACCAGATCTGTAGGATCCATATCTTCTATCCGAAGCTCAGGTCTGGATGCTTCATATTTTTTTGCAGTACAACACATCACTCCAACAGAGAATATTTTCTTAGGATCTATTTTCATTTTCTTAGCAAAATAGGTCTTTATCATTGAGCCCATCATTGACATAGGAGATTTACAGGTAGACACATTATCCAATAGCTCAGGATAAAATTGTTCAACACATTTCATCCATGCACTTGAACAGGATGTTATCATCGGAAGCTTACCTTTACCTTGAACTCTTTCCAAAAACTCATTTGCTTCTTCCATGATCGTAAGATCTGCAGAAAATTGAGTGTCAAAAACATAATCAAATCCAAGTTTTTTTAAAGCTGCAGCCACTTCACCTTCCATGGCTTTTCCTGGAGGTATATCAAAAGCTTCGCCTATTGCTGCTCTTACTGATGGAGCTACGTGTGCTATTTTAATTATACTATCATCATTAAGTTTTTCAAAAAGTTCCTGTGTATAATTCTTTTCAACAAATGCAGCTGTTGGGCAAACATTTATACATTGCCCGCACCCTGTACATACGCTGTCTTTAAAAGACATGTTATATGCCGGCATAACTACTGTGTTAAACCCTCTATGAGCATATCTCAAAGCATTGACCCTTTGCAGTTCTTCACACATACGAACACATCTTCCGCAAAGGATACATTTTTCAGGATCACGTATAACGGCTTCACCTGAAATATCTTTCTCATATTTCTTTTTTTCTCCTTGAAAATGTCTTTTTCTTATTCCCATAGCATAAGCAAGTCGCTGAAGTTCACAAATACCGTCCCTTTCACAAGTATGACAATCTTCAGGATGGTTATCCAGTATAAGCTCAACAATGTCACGTCTGGCACGTCGTAATTCCTTTGTATTCGTTCTTATTTTCATGTTATCCGCTATCGGATAAGAACATGATGCTACAAAGTTTTTTATACCTTCCACCTCAACTATACACACTCGACACGCACCTTCTATTGAAAGTTTTGGATGATAACATAATCTTGGTATTTTAAACCCAAGAGAATCCAAAGCATGCATGATCGTTTGATCTGCATCAACTTGATATTCTTTGTCATTAACTAGTATCTTGATTTTTGGTTTCATTTTTTCTCCCGTTTTATAAATTAGTTATCTGTTATTTGTGTGTGTTGTGGATCGTCCTAAACTCAGTTTAGAAACTATTTCCAGAACCCTCTTCCACTCACACTAATAACATTTATTTGGACTCTAGATCCCGGTATTTGCCAGCTTGATAGCTGGCAAAACCGGGATGACAGTCTTTACCGTTTTTTTAAGGACATTCATTCCTTTTATCTTTTTTGTTAGAGGAACAGGCATGCCTGTTCCCTACATCCAGGACGTTCCACCACTCACACTAATAACCTGCCTGCCGGCAGGCAGGCTAGTCACTAGTTTCTAGTCTCTAGTCACAAATTCCTATTAACGCCATATATCTTTAAATAAATTTATTCTAGTAACTAGTCACGAACTCCTATTAACCCTTAACAATTGCATCAAACTTACATGCTTGCACACATTGCCCGCATTTAATACATTTCTGTTGATCTATAATATGCTTATTCTTAACTTGCCCTGTGATAGCATTTACCGGACAGACCTTTTTACACGCAGTACAGCCTATACACTTATCACTTATTGTATAAGACAATAATGCCTGACATTCTCCTGCTGTACACTTTTTATCGTTTATATGCTCTTCATATTCATGTCTGAAATTTTTTATCGTGCTAAGAACAGGATTTGGCGCTGATTGCCCAAGTCCGCACAAAGATGCTTTTTTTATAGTTTCTCCCAATCTTTCAAGCTTCTCTATATCACCTGACTGTCCTTTTCCTTCAACTATTCTTGTAAGTATTTCCAACATTCGTTTTGTGCCTTCTCTGCAAGGAGTGCATTTACCACAAGACTCATTCTGTGTAAATTCCAAAAAGAATCTGGCAATATTGACCATACAGGAATCTTCATCAATAACTATCATACCACCTGAACCCATTATAGAACCTGCTTTAGATAAAGATTCATAATCGACCGGAACATCCAAATAAGCTTCAGGAAGACATCCTCCTGAAGGACCTCCTGTTTGAATGGCTTTGAATTTTTTTCCGTTCGGTATACCTCCTCCGATATCATAGACTATTTCCCTTAAAGTTGTTCCCATTGGAACTTCAACTAATCCTGTATTTTTAATTTTTCCGGCAACAGCAAAGACCTTTGTTCCTTTACTTTTCTCTGTACCAATAGAACTGAACCATTTTGCACCATCTAAAATAATAACAGGGATATTTGTCCATGTTTCAACATTATTAATAAGTGTAGGTTTTCCGAAAAGCCCTGAAACCGACGGAAACGGAGGTCTTGGTCTAGGCATTCCTCTTGAACCTTCAATGGAATGAATAAGAGCTGTTTCTTCTCCGCAAACAAAAGCCCCTGCACCAAGTCTTATTTCAATATCGAATGAAAAATCAGTCCCTAAAATATTTTTGCCAAGAAAACCATGCTCTCTTGCATCTTTAATTGCTTTTTCAAGGCGTTTTATAGCAAGGGGATATTCTGCCCTTATATAAACTTTTCCTTCTGTTGCTCCAATGGCATACCCGCCTATGATTATCCCTTCAATAACTGAATGAGGATCTCCTTCAATTGCACTTCTATCCATAAAAGCTCCGGGATCACCTTCATCAGCATTACAAATTACGTATTTCACATCACCTGCTGCTTTTCTGGTAAATTCCCATTTTAACCCTGTAGGAAAACCTGCTCCTCCCCGACCTCTTAGGCCTGATATTTTTATCTGTTCAATGACCTGTTCAGGGGTAAGATCAGTAAGTACTTTTGCCAAGGCTTCATATCCGCGTACAGACAGGTAATCATCTATATTTTCAGGATCTATTATTCCGCAGTTCCTAAGAGCTATACGCATTTGTTTTCCGAAAAAATCAATATCTCCGAACACCCTGAAAAATCTGTTATACAAATGATTCTGCTCTATTGTCAAACGTACAACAGGTTTATTCTTGATTATGTGTTCTTCTACTATCTGGGAAACATCTGATAGTTTTACTTTTCCATAAATAATATATCCTGGATTTACAATGACTATAGGTCCTTGTTCACACATTCCCAAACATCCTGATATAGTTATTTTTACATCTTTATAGGAAAGATCCCGTTTTTGTAATTCCTGTTTTAAAGCATCTATGATCTTAGTGGATTCCAAATGCATACATCCAGGACCATTGCAAAAAGTTATAGTTTTTTCTGCTCTAACATTTCTTTTTTTCATTTTTGCCTCTCTATTTATTTAATGACCCATTCGTCAATGATCTCACCTTTTTTGAGGTGTTTTTCAATTATTTCTTTAGCCATATCTGGTGTTACTTTCCCATACTTAACAGGGATCTTACCTTCTTCGATAACTTCAACAGTTGGTTCGAGATTGCATCTTCCGGCACATCCTTTTTGACTTAAATAGACATCTGTTAACCCATTATTGATGTTCTCTTTGAAAACTGCCATAACCTCTTTTGAACCTGCGGCGATCTCACAGGTCGCCATACCAACATAAACTCTTTTTGTAGATAAATAACCTTTACTGATGATCCTATTCAAAGCTTCTGCCCTTTTAGTTTTTATTTTTTCTATTGGTGTAGCCATATAGTCCCTTTCCTTTTTATTTTACTGATAGTTATATTGTAAAAATAAACTCATTACCGTTAGCTGAAGGCTTCATAAAGATCTCTCCCCCTTGGGAAGTAACTATCTCTTTGGTTATGAATAACCCTAATCCTGTACCTTTGACATTTTTGGTTTTTGCTGTATTAAGTCTCCTGAATTTTTCAAAAATTATTTTTCCTTCTTCTTCTGTTAGAGGCTGACTGTCATTGTAAATTGATGCCTGCGTTCTGTCGTCTGCAACTTTTGAAGCTTTGATGATAATCTTGCCGTTTATTTCTCCATATTTTATCGCATTGCTTATTAAATTATTAACAACTACCAATGTTAGATCCTTATCAGCATTCATCTCAAGATCACCTGAAATAAGGTTTTCAACTGTAATGTTCTTTTCTGTTATTTGTTTTGCAAAGTTATCCAATGAAACATCTACAACATCTTCTTTAAGCTTTATCGTTCTTTTATTTACAGTTATTTCGTTTTTTTCGATCCTGCTTAGGTCCAAAAAATTCTTAACAGTTGAATCCAGATAATCAAGGTTCCTTGTTATCGAATCCAATGCCTTTTGCTGCTTGAAATTAACCATCCCTAAAAATCCATCCCTAACTGAATAAGCATTAAGTATAGTTGAAGCCAGAATACCTTTTAATTCATGTGAAACAAAACTGATAAGGTCTAAATAATTCTTGTTTAAAAGTTCTATCCCTTCTTTTGACCTTTGAAGTTTTTCATAACTTTCATCAAGTTTATTGGCCATTTCATTGAAAGAATCTGAAAGCTGATCCAATTCTTTTATGGATCTCTTGCTTTTTACAGTACTTTTTAACTGCCCTGAAGATATCCTTTTAATAGCTGCAAGCATTTCTGTAACAGGTTTTGCTATCATAGAAGATAATAATACAGAAATAATTATAGCTATCAAACCCATGATGATAACAATTGCAAAAAAAGCCAGTAAAGTGTTTTTTGCCATATCAATAAAAGGTCTTTCCAAAATACCTACATATAAAATGCCTATTATCTTACCATTAATATCTTTTATAGGCTTGTACGCTGTAATATACCAGTCTGTTACAACAAAGGCCCTATCCAGCCATGTTTTACCTTCCAAAACAACATTATCATATACGATCTTTGAAACTCTTGTTCCTATCGCTCTATTGCCATTTTCGTCCAGCACATTTGTCGCAATACGGACATCATCCTGAAAAATAGTAACAGTACCCACAGGAACACCGTTATATGTTTTCTCTTCAAAGACAAGATCCCTTATTTTATCCACCAGATCATAATCACGGTTTATTATATTTCCTGCGCATACTACTCTTGTAACATTTCCTGTTTTATCTGTTATAGCAACCGCTGATTCAGCAACGATCGCATCTCTTAATACTTTCAAAGAACTAGGCTGTGTTTTAGGTGTATACTTAATATCAACATCAACTTTTGATACCAGATGTTCATCAAGGTTGCGCAGTTCATTGTGTGTAATGACACGAATACCGCTTACTTCTTTTTCTGTAACAGCTTTTTTTGCTATAAAACTATCCGCCTGTTCAATATCACTTATAGGGATATCATAAATATAATCCAAGTTTGCCTTTTCTTTTATTTTTTCATAATCATCTGTAGGCAAACCTAACTGTAAAGCAAATTCTATTTCATCTATTTTCTCTTCTAAAACACTACTTGCAGCTTCAAGAGCATCTGTCACCTGGGATTGTCTGCTGTCCATAATATTTATTTTTATGAAATATGCCCCTAAAGCGGAAACAAACAAGCAAAAGATCATTATTACTATTATAAAGGATAAAAAAATAGTGTTTTTCAAAGTTATTTTCTTCATTATTTTTCCCTATAAAATATATGCATACTGATCCTATCTAGCTGCTTTGCATTTCTTTGTCCTGCACATTAATAAAATAAATTATATTTTCAAGTTCCAATGCTAAATTGACATTATTTATAACAACAGTATCATTTCCTCTCAATAAAATAGGTGCAAAATTCAAAACACCTCTTATACCTGCAGATATCATAAGCTCTAATATCTGCTGCGCTGCAATATCAGGCACACAAATAATACCAAGTTTTATGTTTTCTTTTTTTACAAAATCCTTAAGCTGTTCTATAGGATATATCCTGACATTCTTTTCATTCTTATATCTTGCAGGATCTATATCAAATCCGGCAACTATCTTAATGTTCTCATTTTCAAAACCTTTATAATTAACAAGAGCTCCTCCTATATGCCCAATTCCTACAACTATTGCTTTTTGAAGAGAATCTTTTCCTAATATTTCACTTATCTTCTCCAGAAGATTTTCAATTATATACCCGCCTCTTTTATTACCGGAAATTCCAAACAAGGAAAAATCCTTTCTTACCTGGGCAGATGTTCCTCCAATTGCTTCTGCAATATTATCCGAAAAAACTTTTACAAAACCTAATTTTTTAAACCTTTTAATTATGTTTTTATATTTAGATAATCTTATGATCACTGCTTTACTCATGATTGATATTTACCTTTGTTTTTGTACCTTTTTTTCACAATAAAGCACAAAGTATATACCACAGGAAAATAATTGTCAAGCTTTTTGTGATAAAATTCACATTAGGCCATGTTTTCCTTTTTTTCTTATTTTTGGCAGTTCATCTCTAAGATAGTTATGTCAAAAACTTAAAGCAATAATGCTCTATATTATTATGTTCAATTATTGAACCTGATCAATCGGCTATTAGCTTTTATTTTTTTAAGAAATCTAGTTATGGGATACTTCTGTTCACGATTGTGTCCAGTCCCAGAAGTTTAAATGATCATAGGATATTAAATATGCTCTCTTTATTATTTTGATGTGTCAAACTGCTTTATTGCCTTTCGCACGATCCTCTTTACTTCTTTATCATTCCAAGGCTTATCAATGATAATTGCAACTTTTCCTTTTGTTAAAGCATCCTTCACGATCTGCAGATTTGAATAACCCGTGAAAAGGATCCGCACAACTTTAGGATATTTTTTTTCTATGCTTTCCAGAAAATCCAGTCCTAATATGTTAGGCATTTTATGATCGGACATAACAACTTTTATCTTTTCTTTTTCCATTATTTTCAAGCATTCTTTATGCTCTGTTGTGCAAAACACTCCGAAATCCTCATCTCTGAACAACCTATTTATTGAATTTAATATATATTGTTCATCATCAAGTACAATGACATTTATTGATTTCATAATATCACTCGCTTTCTATAAAGGCATTCTAACAGTTACTTTTGTTCCTTTACCTTCTTGGCTTTCAATGATAATGTCTCCTTTATGTGCTTTTATTATATCATAACTTATACTTAATCCAAGTCCTCTCGAAGATAATAGATTACAAATTATTATTAAATACAGGCCCTTATTGCAGGTCTGCCCTGCAATAAGTTTTTTTGTCTTTTTATGCGTAAAAATCATGTGCAGGGCTGACCTGTACATGATTCTTGGGTTTTATGTTTAAACAGTTATTTCACTGTTTTACTTTTGGAAGCACTTCTACACATAAACCAGGACCACTTCTCCTCATACTTCAGACCAGGTCTAAGGGTTTCATCTATAAGATCGTGTGAGCATATGTTCAAAACCGTGTTTGGGACGCTCCACTAGCTCGTAACTCGCTGCGCGTGGCTCGCAGCCCATAAGCTATGGTTTTATATCTTAAGCCTCTCTCAAATATCCCCATGTATGAAGTTTATCGCAATCTTCGAACCACCTGTCCCCAATATCCGTTCTATAATACATATTAGGGATAATTATATTTTTTATCCTATTATAAACTTGTGATTGTGCCTGCTTCATAGTGTTTCCCGTACCAACAACAACTAAAGCAACGCCTGATGTCCCTGCAACCACCCATTGTTCTTGAATATTCTTAACATCTTCTATATGTACACCTTCTAAATTATGTTTTTTTATGAGTATTGCTGCATTATTTGAATATCTTTCAAAAGTATCAGGATCATCATAAGGGTATGGTGGAACAACTATCCTGACCCCCACTTGAAATCCTTTTCTGGCCTTAAAACTGGTCAATGTTCCGGCCGCAAGTTCATAAAGGAAATTTCCCATGGGCATCTTTATCCCTTCTTGCTGAATAAATATCGTAGGATACCCAAACCGCGCTGTGAACTCTAAAGGATATATACCGTTTGAATTAACTATACAATTTATATCAATATACCCAACATAGTGTTCTTCTTTGAGCTTTGCCTCTAATTTCCCAAGTGTCAAATTGAATATCTTGTTTGGACTACTCCAATACATTGAAGTACCCATTTCCCCTGTAGAAGGGCCAATCTGCCCTGGAAAAAGTTTTTTGTGCTCGAAATTGATATTTATTGGCTGAACAAATTCATTGCCGTTAAAAAAAGCGCCTACAGCTATTTCGACACCTGTAACCTTTTTTTGCAGTTGAAAAACCTTGATATCATTCAATGCTACTTTATTATAAGCTTCCAAAACTTGTATAACATCTTTCCCATCTTCTTCTTCTCCTACAAAAAGCATTCTCTTAAGGTTTTGTGCTTGTCCACTTGGTTTAATGACATATTTGTTTGGCTTTGCCTGAACATATTCTATAGCATCATTAAAAGAGGTAAATTCTTTATACGGCAAAATATTAATGCCTGCTTTTTTCAATTCTTCTTGTCCGAAACTTCTGTCATCTTCAAGCTTATCTGTATAAGAGGACCCACCTACAACTAATTTCCCTTTTTTTCTCAGTTCCTCTGCAAAAGTCCCTAATCCTAAAACATCGTCAAATACAATTACATCAGCCCAATCAACATCTTTTTGCCAATCATAAGTTTTTTGCACAAAACCATCGGCAATATCCTGATTATCTTCATTCTTGATATAATATCTTGCCTCATTACCTTCTTTAACGACCTGCCATGCAATATCCCCTATCAAACCATCCAAAGATACAAAAAGAAATTTTTTATTTTCCATATATCCTCTCTTGTTATTTTTGCATTAAAAGATCCTGGCAAACACCCAATCCTTTAAGTTCAAGCACAGAATTCTCAAGAAAGATCGTATATTTCTTTTTCCTGACTTTTTGAAAAATAAGATCATATGACCATTCTATCATTTTTTTAGCTGCAAATTCAACTATCTTATCAGGAAGTCCATTTCTTGCTTCTGATTTTGTTGTCATATCACACTGGTCATTGACATAATCTATAGCAACAAACCTTCTTTTTCCCTGTTTAACGTCTATCGCTATTTCCGTAGAAAACCATGACATTCTTGAAATACTGGCAATTTTTGCGGTTATCTTCACTAACGGAAAAAGGTTTTCACTATAAAGTTCATTAAAAGAAACATGTTCATAATGATTTTCCTTATCATCCCACCAGCAAGGAATTAAAGTATCAAATACATTCAATACCCTGAACCACGATCTTTTATTACAAATGGTTATAGGGTTTATTTTTTCCTGTATCAGAAAATTATCTCCCGTATCATAATGTCTTGCCTTAGCGATCTCAGATATAGTTCCTTGTGCTTCTTTTATCACACCTAGCTGCCCATATCCTTGTGCAGGTTTTATGACAAAAGGTTTTCCTAGTTTATTCTTTTCCTCAAAGGTTAGCTTGAATGTTGTTGGTTCCCAATTCCTTACGATAACTGTATAAGGTACTGTGATACCCGAATGTAAAAGTTCAAAGTGCATTGCTGATTTGTCTATAGATGCCTTTGCTCTGTCAGGATCATTTATAACTGATCCTCCGGAATCTTTCACTGCATAACATAATCTTGAATATATATCATTTGGTTTGTTATATGTGGCTTCTGTGTCTAAAAGCACTTTTATTTTTATCAGATGTGACTCTAGTTTTTTTATTGTATCTTTTACATTATTTTCATCTACCCAAAAAAAAGATAATCCTTTTTCTTTACAGTTAGCTTTAAGAAAAGTTATTATTTTTTCCTCCTGGTTCCCGCTCCAGCTTATTGCAAAATCATACTCTTTCATTTTCACCTCTTAAATAATGACTGCATTTTCAAGAAATTTTATATATCCTTCTGTTCCATTTATCTCTATATTAACACCCAACGGCAATGTGTAATGGATCTGTTCAAAACTTTCAGTATGTCCTGATGGAAACCCAAAAAGGACCGGATAGCCCTCATCCTTGAACCATTTTTTTATAAGAGAAATAATATCCTTTTCTTTTTCATAGCAATTCAACATTCTTCCGAAAAGAATACCTTTGATATTTTTGAATTTTTTTTCTTCTTTCAAAGCCCGAAGCAGATCATTTATTGATTCAGGAGTCTCTTCAACATCTTCAAGAAAAAGGACCTTATCCCGATCCTGTAAAGCATATTCTTCGTTTAGGGATTCTTCTATCTTTGACAAGTTCCCGCCTACCAGCATG
>JAQVOV010000019.1 GCA_028702395.1 Candidatus Omnitrophota bacterium | reverse complement strand
ATTTTTATTCTAAAAATTAGGTATATCAACACCTATAAGCCTTTTTAACTTTCTGGCCTCGGGCTTCTGGTTACTGGCTTCTATACCCCATCAACTCTATTCATGACCTTCCACCAACTCGTTACGCGTAGCTCGCAGCTCGTAGCTCACTCACTCTTTAGCAGGAACGAACTTTTGCCCATCTATCTTCAATCCATTCTTATCTATTACAAGATCCTTGACCCCAAACCCTACATTACCATAATATTGTCCATTAACAGTAATCTCTAATGCTTTTAAATTACCAACCCGAACGTTGATCTGTTTATCTGCACTCCATGTTTCATTTGTGTTAGGTTTTAGATTTCCTTGAAAGACCACTTCTCCATCCTGATCAACACGTATCCAGACAACTTGGTCTGATTTTAGAACAAGAGAAATCTCTTTCGAAGAAGTTTTAGAAATGCTCTGTTTTGCAGTCTCTACAATAGTTGTTATCTCTGCCTGTTTTTTCGGTTGATTTTCAGTATGACTTATTTCCTTACCGTTTTCACTCTGTTTTACTTCAATGACATTTGTTGTCTTAATTGTTTTTTTCTTAAAAAGCGTTGTTATCCTAATAAAACCCGCTATTAAGGTAAGTATGACTATTGCAACAATTAATATAAGCCCTATAGCCGGCATATACTTTGCTATTTCAGCTATCGGCTCAGAAACCTTTTCTTCTTCTAGATCAAGATGTATTTTTTGATCATTTCCTATTTCTTTAACATCAAAATAATCTGCTAATAACTCTTCTGAATTTACACCTAAAAATAAAGAATATTTTTTTATAAAACTTTTTACATATACTTTACTCAAGGCATTATCGGCTGTTCCCTTTTCTATTTGTTTAATAACAGTTTCATGTATCTTTGTTTTTGAACTAACTTCAAAAATTGAAAGTTTTTTTTCTTTTCTGGCCTTCTCAAGTATCGCACCTATTTCATTTAAGTTCTTCATAACTCATACTCCTTTTGATGCTTTATCTTTCTTTTTTACGATATTTTTTCTACTTATCATTTTCATCATTTTCATCATCGTCATCACTTTTATCTTCTTCATCCTCTTGTTCATCCTGTTGGTCATCTTCCAATATATCATTTACTCGCTTTTGTTCTTTTTCATGATCTGGATCTTCCGCTTGCTTTTCAAGCTCCGAAATATCTTCTATAAGAACCTCTCTAGGTTTTGATCCCCTATGGGCACCGACGATGCCATCATCCTCCATCATATCAATAAGTCTTCCTGCTTTTGCATAACCGATCCCAAGTTTTCTCTGAAGCATGGAAGTTGAAGCTTGCTGTCTTGTCACCACAAGTTCAACAGCCTCCTGGTATTCTTCATCCCTTTTAAATTGCCCTGTTGCTTGCGTAGATCTTTTGCTATCTGCCGCAATATCCTCAACAAATTCAGGTTCTCTTTGTTTTTTAATAAATTCTGTTAATCTGTCTATTTCATCATCTAAAACAAGACCTCCTTGCGCTCTTAGAGGTTTATCTGTTCCAGGTTCAATGAAAAGCATATCTCCTTTACCCAATAAAGCATCTGCTCCGTTTTGATCAAGGACTGTGCGTGAATCCGTTTTAGAAGCAACCTTAAAAGATAATCTAGCAGGGAAATTAGCTTTTATCGTGCCTGTTATGACATTAACAGACGGTCTTTGTGTAGCAAGTATCATATGGATCCCGACTGCCCTTGCAAGCTGCGCCAATCTTTGTATTGTTCCCTCTATTTCCTTTTGTGCAACCATCATAAGATCTGCGAGTTCGTCAATAACAACAACTATATAATATACTTGTTGCCAACCTTGTTTTTCTGCTTCTTTGTTATATCCATCTATATTCCTGACTCCAGAATCTGCAAAAAGGGTATATCGTCTTTCCATTTCACCAACACACCATTCTAAAGCAAGCGGGACTTTTTTATAATCAGTTATAACTGGATACAGCAAATGTGGAATATTGTTATATGGAACTAACTCCACTTTTTTTGGGTCTATCATTATAAATCTTACTTCTTCTGGGGTAAGCGTGAACAATAAGCTTGCGATAATGGTGTTAACACAAACTGTTTTACCTGAACCTGTTGCACCTGCGATCAATAAATGCGGCATTTGTGCAAGATCTGCTATTACAGGCTCTCCTGCTACATCTTTTCCAAGAGCTATTTTTAATGGTCCTTTTTTAGAATTAAATTCCTTTGATTCTAAAATTTCCTTAAAATATACCATAACAGCACTTTTATTAGGGATCTCGACCCCTATAGTTCCTTTACCAGGAACAGGTGCAAGTATCCTAACTGCTTGAGCTTTCATACCAAGAGCAATATTGTCACTCAAAGATGTTATTCTATGAACTTTAACCCCTGCTGCAGGCTCAAGTTCATATCTGGTTATTACAGGACCAATACTTACTTCTATAACTTTTGCTGTGATACCAAAATCCGATAGAATAGTTTCTAGCATTTCGGAATTCTCTTTTATATCATCATTGGTCATTCGATTGGGATCAACTTCAGGATCATTAAGAAGCCCTAAAGAAGGCAACTCATAATCCATCTCTTTTACCTTTTTTTTGATCGGCTTAATATTTGTTTCTACCGAAGGTGCTGTAACCTTTTGTTTGATTATGATCTTTTCCTTTGATTTATTATTTTTATCCGAAGATTCTTCTTTGTCTACATTTGATCTATTACTGCTTGTTGTTGAAACAAAGCGTTCTTTTGCAGTATAATTTATTTTCGGATGACGTGTAATTTCTTTTGCTTTTGAAGACATGCTTTTTAAAAAAAGGATAAAAGTCTTTATATTTGCTATACAAAACCTAAAAAAAGGAAAGATCAAAAAATCTGTTGCAACCAAAATTGAAAGCAACAGCAATACAAAAATAGATATGGCTGTGCCTACATTCCCCAAATATTTTAAAAGAAAATCCGAGAAAAATGCCCCGATCATTCCACCGGCATTGAATTTGCCAACAGTGTCTTTCCCAAAAAGAGAGAACGTCGCACTTAAAGCTGAAACAAAAAAAATAACTCCTATGATATTAAAAAAAATATTTTCAGGTTTTCCTCCGCCTAAACGCATAACAGCCCAAAATACCAATAACACAGGAAAAACATAAGAACTTGTGCCCATTACTATTTTTAATGAACATGCAATATATGCTCCAATTATACCTGCAAAATTCTTAGTCGGATTATTTATAGTGGATGAAAAAGAAGGAATATCTCCATAATCAAAGGTAAGCAGACTCATAAAAAGAAAAAGAGCAACAGCAAAAAGTAAAATTGCAATGACCTCGTTTTTTTTCTGGTCTTGTCCTGCAAAAATGTCAAAACCGGTATTTTTTTTTGCTGACATTTATTATACTCCTGTATGGCCAAACCCGCCTTGAGAACGACTTGTATTTTCCAATTGCTCTGCTTCAAAAAATTCTACTTTACTAACCTGTGTAACGACCATTTGCGCAACACGATCTCCCCTTTTAATGATGAAAGGTTCGTTGCCATGATTTATCATGATAAGGCCAATAAGCCCTCTATAATCAGCATCTACTGTTCCTGGAGAATTTACCATACTTATACCATGTTTTAAAGCAAGCCCGCTTCTAGGTCTTATCTGAGCTTCATATCCTTGTGGTAATGCAATATATATACCCGTAGAAATTAGTTTTATCTGTCCAGGTCCGAGTATCGTATCCTCTTTTACATCTGCATATAGATCCATTCCGCTTGATCCAACAGTAGCATATCCTGGAACAGGAAGATCTTTACAGTCATCTTTTCTTTTTATTTGAACTTTTAGTGATTTCATATTTGTCAACTTTGCAATAATAAAAAGGCTACCTTAGAAAGATGATCTTAAAGAAGACGTTTCCAAGGTAGCCTATTATATTTTGTTTTACCTTATTCAGATTCGTTAGTTTCTTCAGGCTGTTGAGCTTGCTTCATACTTAGGTTAACTCTTCCCTGACCATCTACCTCTATACATTTAACTTTTACAGCGTCACCTTCTTTTACAACATCTGTAACGTTCTTTATGAAACCATCACTTAATTCTGAAATATGTACAAGGCCTTCTTTTCCAGGAAGGTATTCACAAAAAGCACCGAAATTCATTATACGCGTTATTATTCCATCGTATATTTTTCCAGGCTCTGCTTCAGCAACTATATCATTTATCATTTTAAGTGCTCTTTTCATAGCTTCAGAATCATTTGTAGCAACATTAACGGTTCCATCATCACTGATATTGACATCAACACCTGTATCAGCTACGATCTTTTTGATCATCTTTCCGCCAGGCCCTATAACATCTTTTATTTTATCTGTTCTTATCTTGAAGCTTTTTATTCTTGGAGCATATGCTGACATTTCTTTTCTTGGTTCGCTAAGTTCTTTTTCCATTATATCCAATAATCTAAATCTTGCACCTTTTGCTTGCTCAAAAGCTTTTTCAAGAAGATCCATTCCGAAGCCTTCTATCTTCATATCAAGCTGTATTGCTGTTACACCTTTTCTCGTACCAGCAACTTTAAAATCCATATCCCCAAAGTGATCTTCAACACCTGCTATATCAGTAAGTATCATATGTTTATCATCTTTTATGACCAAACCCATAGCTATACCTGAAACAGGTGCTTTTATAGGCACACCTGCATCCATAAGTGCAAGAGAACTTCCACATACTGTTGCCATAGAACTTGAGCCATTTGATTCAAGTATGTCAGAAACAAGTCTTACTGTGTAAGGAAAAACCTCTTTTACAGGCATAACAGCAGCTAATGCCCTTTCAGCAAGAGCACCATGTCCTATTTCACGTCTTCCAGGACCTCTTAGGAATTTTGCCTCTCCAACACTGAACGGCGGGAAATTATAATGAAGCATAAAAGCTTTTTTAGCTTCACCTGAAAGTGCATCTATGATCTGTTCATCTGAAGCTGTTCCAAGTGTTGCAACAGCTAAAGCTTGAGTTTGTCCTCTAGTAAATACACAAGAACCATGAGTTCTTGGTAAAACGCCTGTTTCACATGTAACTTTTCGTATTTCATCAGAACCTCTATTATCAACACGTTTACCAGTTTCAAGCATATAATCTCTTACAATAGCTTTCTCAAGTTTATATAGAACAGCACTGATATCTGACTGTTTATATTCACCATCTTCGATAATGTATTGTTCTACTAAGGCTGCTTTTAATGCATCCATAGATTCATTCATTTTCTCTTTTGAACCTAAAAGAATTATTTCCTTGATCTTGTCTGCGTTTTTACTTTTTATATCTTCATAAAGCTTTTCCGGAATTTCCATGAAAGATATATCTGTTCTTTTAGTTTTTCCGCATTCTTTTGCAAATTTTTCTTGTGCATCAATAATAACATCAAAGAAGGACCTTCCAAAGTTTATTGCTTTAATAACTTCAGCCTCTTCAACTTCAGAAGCACCAGCTTCGATCATAAGTATCTTGTCTTTTGTTCCAACTAAAACAATATCCATATCACTTTTAGCTATTTCAGAAAAAATAGGATTTATAATAAATTGTCCGTTTATTCTTCCAATTCTGACACTTGCAATAGGTCCATTAAAAGGGATATCTGATATACATAATGCTGCAGAAGCCCCGTTCATAGCCAGTATATCCGGTTCATTTTCGCCATCATAAGATAATACAAGTGCTATAACCTGCACATCATTCATCATACCATCCGGAAAAAGCGGTCTTATAGGTCTATCTATCAATCGTGATGTAAGAACTGAACTCTCAGGAGGTTTTCCTTCTCTTTTAAAGAATCCTCCAGGGATCTTTCCTGCTGCATATGTTCTTTCTTGGTATTCTACTGTAAGAGGGAAAAAATCTGACCCTTCTTTTGCTCCTTTTGAAGCAACAGCTGTAACAAGCACAACAGTTCCTCCCATACTTATAATAACTGCCCCATCTGCTTGTTTTGCCAACTTTCCAGTTTCGAGTCCTATTTTCTTGTCCCCTAGACCTATTTCTATTTTCTTTTCCATAATTTTCCTATTCTTGATTATTTTCTGATATTTAATTTTTTTATTAACTCTTCATATTCTTCATTTTTTGTCTTTTTAAGATAATTCAACAATTTCCTTCGCTGACTTACATGTCTTAGAAGACCTCTTCTTGATTGGTAATCTTTTTTGAAAATTTTAAAATGCTCTGTAAGCTCATTTATCTTTTCAGTTAATAAAGCTATCTGCACTGCACAAGACCCTGTGTCTTTAGCATGCTTGCTGAAACCGGTTACTATTTCTTCTTTTTTTTCCTTTGCAAGATTCAATTTATTTTCCTCCTATTGTGTCTTGTCTTTTGTTTTTATACTGTTTCTATTTGAAAATACTGTCTATTAAGTTTTTATCAGCAGACTCATGGCACAGTATTCTCTAATACATGACTCACTTTTGAATCAATTTTAGGTGGGTATGTTATCATATTATATTATTATATGCAAGAAAAAAAATAATATTCATTTTATTATTTGATCTTATGCTATTTAGGCAGAGGGACATTTTGGGAAGAAACCAGACCTTTTTCTTTATTTTCTTAACAGACTATTACATATATGACATGTCTTTAATTAATCTCTAAAAGGCACTGTATCATTAAATGCCAAGGCCTTTTTTATATCTTTTTTTATTTGGATCCTTAAATTATCAATATGTTTAAAATGTTTCTCCATGCGTAATCTTTTCAAGAAAAATATTTCTATATCCTTCCCATATATATCATTTTCGAAATTAAGGATATGAACCTCTATTGTTTTCTTCTTGCCTTTAACAGTAGGTCTGTACCCTATATTAACTAGGCCTTTATACCATTTTTCATTCAAAAGGACCTTCACGATATAAACACCCAAAAGAGGGATTATCTCATTATAAGGCTCTATATTAGCGGTTGGAAACCCTATCTTTCTTCCGATCCCTTCGCCTCTTATAACTGTTCCTAAAATACTATATTTTTTACCAAGCAGTTTCTCTGCCTCTTTTATTTTACCAGCTAAAACGTTTTCTCTTATTCTTGTGCTACTTACAGATTTTCCTTTTATCTTTCTGTTTTTTATCACATTTACTTTAATGCCGTTTTCTTTGAAACTTTGCTCGATTTTTTTTATATTTCCCTTTTCCTTATCACCTATAGCAAAATTCTCTCCAACAAAAAGTTCTGAAACATTTAGTCTATCCTTTACAACATGTTCTATGAAATCATCCGGTGTTATTTTCGAAAGTTTTTTATTGAATTCCAATACGTACACATTATCAATTCCTATATCAAAAAGCATATTCATTTTGTGTCTTAAAGAGGTCAACAAGTGTGGTGTTTTCTTAGGAGAAAGAACCTTAACAGGATGAGGATAAAAAGTAAGAACTGCTTTTTCAACATCTTTATTGACTGCCTTTTTTAAAAGCTCTTTGAGGATCTTCTGATGTCCTAAATGAACTCCGTCAAAATTACCGATCGATAGGAATATGCCTTTTTTGTTTTTATTGAACTTTATTCGTTTCATTTGTCATTACACTCCAAGGAAAAAGTAAAAAATCTGTTATCATTGTGGAATCTTTTCTTTTTTCTTAGTAGGGGCGTATTGCAATACGCCCCTACTAAAATCTCATTCAGGACCGTTCTCTATTTCGCAGCTCGCTACGCGTAGCTCAATCCAGGACATTCCTTCCTTTTGCCTTTTTACTTATATTGTTATCAGTTTACCAACAATCTCATCTTTACTCATCTCTAGGATCTTATCTAAAGCAATTGAATCTTTGATATCATACTCTCCTGCTTGCGTTCTTCTTAAGGCAGAAAGATGTGCTCCACAACCTAACTCTTTGCCAATATCTGCGGCAAGTTGCCTGATAAATGTTCCTTTTGAGCATTTTACTGTAAAACTTACTTCTGGTAAATTAAAAGAATCGGCTTCAAACTTATAAATAACTACTTTTTTTGGCTCAACTTTGACAGTCTGCCCTTCTCTTGCATATTCATAAAGTTTTTTTCCTTTATGTTTTTTAGCGGAGAACATTGGAGGAACTTGGGATATCTCCCCTTTAAATCGTTCTAAAATATTTACAATATCTTTGTCTGTTATATCAACGGTTTTTTGAGAGATCACTGTTCCCATTGCATCAGCACTATCAGTTTCTATTCCAAAAGTAAAAACAGCTTCATATGTTTTGTCATCTGCCGAAAGCTCCTGAGATCTTCTCGTCATTTCTTTTCCTATTAAAATGACCAATAATCCTGTTGCCATAGGATCCAATGTACCCGTATGACCCACTTTTTTGAACTCAAACTTCCTTCTTATCCTATATACAACATCATGACTTGTCAAACCTTTTGGTTTATCGACCAATAATATTCCTCGGGTAATAGTATCTTTTCCTTGCTTCATTTTACTCCGTTAATGGGATTTTAGCTTACAGCTATCAGTGTTCAGCTGTCAGTTTATGGATCGTCCTAAAAGAAGTTTAAAAACTGATTTCAGAACGTTCTTTTGCTGATAGCTAATGGCTGACAGCTGAACTATTACTTCCTGCCAAACTCTTTTTCAACCGCTTTAAACAAAGTTTTTTTAACTTCTTTAAGCGATCCTTTTATAGTACAACCAGCAGCATGGATATGTCCTCCGCCTCCAAAAGTATTTGCGATATTTGTTGCACTTATATCATCTTTAGTTCGAATACTGACCTTATAGATGTTTGTGTCATCTGTGTTTTGTCTTATAAAAAGTCCTACTTTCGCTGTTTTCACTTCTCTGGCATAATTAACAAAATTTTCTGTTGCTGAAATGTCACTTCCGCTTTTATCTATCATTTCTTTTGTGCATATCATATAAGCTAATGTCCCTTTGAATTCAACATCCAAAGTTTCAAGGACCATTCCCAGAAGTCTTATATCACAAAGTCTCTTACTTGCATAAACCTTCACTGAAATATCATAGGGCTCTATTCCAAAGCTCAATAACTCTGCAACGATATTATGTGTTTGTCCATTTGTATTACTATAATTAAATGAACCTGTATCAGTAAGCATTGCAATATATATGTAAGTCGCTATATCTTTATTAAAACCAATGCCTAGCTGTTTATACATATTGTATATGACCTCTGCTGATGAACTTGCTTGAGGCTCCACAAAACTAACATCTGCGAAATCCTCATTTGATATGTGATGATCTATATTAATGATATAATGCTCTTTTAAAAGATCCTTAACTCGTCCTATTCTTTCAAGAGTAGGACAATCAACGATCACTACGGCATCAAAATCCTCTTTTTTATATTCTTCGAAGGTCTTTATTTTTTCAATGCCATTAAGGAACTTATAGTGATCAGGTACTACATTATCATTGATGATAAAAACTTTTTTACCTAGTTTTTCTAACAAGTAGCTGATAGCAAGTTCACTGCATATTGCATCTCCATCAGGTGCAACATGAGTTGTGATCAAAAAAGTTTTCTTGTTTTTTATATGCTTTACTATATCCATCCCGAGTTACCTCCTATTTCTAGTTATCTGTTATGTGTTATCTGTCTGTGTAAATGATGATCCTAAACACTGTTTTTAAAAACCCTTTCCAGAACCTTCAAAAACATATAACAGATTACAGATAACAGATAACTATCTATTTCAGATAAATAAATCATTAATCTTGTTCATCGTCATCTGATCGCTCATAATCTTCATATCGTTGATTATCTTCAGATAGTTCATTTGCATCGGATCGTTCATCTTCATCAGACAGTTCATCCTCTTTGGAAATCTCATCTTCTTCAGATAATTCATCATTTTCCGAAAACTCATCTTCCTCTGTTTGCCTTTCATTTTCGATCCTTTTGAATGTTCTATTTATCTCTTCTGTTTTCTCCCAGGTATCATCTTCTTTGAAAAATATCTCTGGGGCATATCTGATCCCTAATCTATTACTTATTTCCCCTCTAATATAATTATGTGCACTTTTAAGACCATGACGCGCCCTATCTTTTTGTTTTTTCCCTCCTAATACACTATAATAAATAGTTGCATTTCTAAGATCGTCGGATATAGTTGCTTTGGTAACTGTAACAAAACCAATTCTTGGGTCCCTTAATTGTTCACTGATTATCAATCCCGCTTCTCTTCTGATAGCTTCTGCTACTCGTTCTGTTCTTCTGCTCATTTTTCCTCCTATATAACATTTAGTAACTAGTGATTAGTGACTAGTAACTAGAAAAATTGATTTAAAGATATTTCGTTTAAAACAAATTTTATATTAAGATCAATTAATCCTAGTCACTAGTTACTAGTTTCTAATCACTAACCCCTATTAACTCGGTTATCCCCTCGGATGAAACTTCTTATGAATACCCTTTAACCTTTCTTTATTAATGTGCGTATATAATTGTGTTGTTGAAATATTAGCATGTCCTAACATTTCCTGAACACTCCTTAGATCAGCCCCTCTTTCCAGTAAATGAGTTGCAAAAGAATGCCGTAATGTATGAGGCGTGATCTCTTTTTTTATATCTGCTAAAGAGGCATATTTTTTGATCATTTTCCAAAAAGACTGTCTTGATAATCTTTTCCCTAATCTTGATAGAAAAACATGATCATCTCCTGTTTTTTTAATGAGCTTAGGCCTAACTTTATCCAGATATTTCTGTAAATATTCTTTTGCTGAACTTCCCACAGGAACAATACGTTCTTTTCCGCCTTTACCTAAACATTTCAAAAAACCAATATCCAAATTAACATTACTTATAAGTAATCCTGAAAGCTCTGATATTCTAAAACCTGTTGCATAAAGGACTTCAAGCGCAGCTTTATCTCTGGAACCCATCCAATCTCGTGCATCAGGTGCTTTCAAAAGATCATCCACTTCATTTGCCGTTAAAACTTCCGGCAATGGCCTTATTAGCTTAGGAGAGTCTACTACATCAGTAAAGTTTTTCTTTAAGATCCTTTCTGTCATGAGAAATCTAAAAAAAACTTTTACTGCAACGACTGCCCTGGAGATCGAGTTAGAAGAAAGTCCTGAATCCTTAAGGAACATCATGAATTCCGTTATATCAGATCTTTTGATCTGTTCTATTTGCTTATGTTTAAAATACTGAGAGAACTTTTTAAGATCTTCACCGTAACTAAGTACAGTATTATGACTAAGCCCTCTCTCAACCACTATATAATCTAAAAACTGTGTTATCAATTCTTGCATTGTCGCTCCGCTCCAAGATAAAAGATTAAAGATAAAAGATAAAAATCTCTTTATCTTTGTGTACTCTTAAACAGTTCATACGTTCATCTATTCTTTAATCATTATTCTTTTGTCTTTTGTAAAACAATCTATTAACCAGCCTCATTCAGGATCATCCACCCTTTTATCTTTTATCTTTTGTCTTTTATCTTAACTTCCAATTAACTCTTTCTCTGTCTAGCTATCTACGTTCATCCCCAATAGTCGACGCTGGTCCATGACCAGGATAAAAAACCGTATCATCCGGAAAACGCATAAGCTTTTTTAAAGAACTTATAATATCCTTATGACTGCAAAACGGAAGATCTGTTCTGCCTATTCCGTCTTTAAAAAGAGTATCTCCTGTAAAAAGTACTCCATTACTTTCTAAAGTTATCCCGCCTAATGTATGTCCGGGCGTATGTATGACTTTAAATTCCAAAGACCCTGCTTTTATGACATCTCCATCAACGACTTTTTTAAAAGCTTTTCCGTTTGAAAAAAACATGCCATGCATGATCGAAAAACTCTTTTCAGGCCTCCTGAGACAATCTTCATCAAGCTCATGTATTATTATAGGATATCCGAAATCATTATTGCCGCCTATGTGGTCATAATGACCATGTGTATTGATCGTATATTTAATATCAATATTATTATCTTTTATGAAATCTGCAATATCCTTAGAATACACTGCAGGATCAATAATAACCCCATCTTTGGTATCAGCATCATATACAACATAGCAATTTGTATTGATAGGTCCTATAGGAAAAGTTTTGACAACCATATTTTAAACGCCTTTATCCTCTTTAATGAAAAGCAAAGAGTCCTCACCTTCACTCTCTTGATCAGCCTTTTCATAATTTACATGTTCGACATTTTCAGGAATATCTTTGTCATCTGCATTTTCTATATTTTCAGGACTATCTTCTGTTTCCACATACTCTCCTTGAAAATTACTTGCAATATACTCACCGACTTTGTTATAAGAAAATGTTGTTCTAACCAGGCTGTATTCTTTTTCTATTAAATGTCTCACACGACTTTCAGTACCAATGTTCATTCGTCCTTTATACACAGTTGGTTGAATACTTTGCAGTGTATCTATATGTTCTTGCAATTCTTCATCCAAAGGAGGTTTTAGCATGATTTTCATATCCTTTAAATGCATGATCATATGCTCCAGACACTGCCTGTCTTTTTTTACATTTTTACCTAACTGAGCTAAAAATTCCTTGTTCCAGTTCTTCCAAAAAATATAATGTTTTGTATACAACTCTATTGAAGGTTTTATATCATATTCTCTTACTGCATAAAATTTGGGCAATTCTTCTTTATCCTTTTTCTTTTTACGTGTAAATTTATCACGCAATGACGCACACCCTGATAAACCCGGGATAAGCAATACTAAAAGCAAAACCATCCATATTTTTTTTCTCATGTTTCACCTATTATTTTTTTAAGATCATTTTCTTTTATTACTTCAACCCCCAACTCAAGGGCTTTGTCCAATTTACTTCCTGCATTTTCCCCGCAAATAAGGATATCTGTATTTTTACTCACACTCGAAGAAGGCTTTCCTCCTTTTTCTCTTACGACCTTTTCTATCTCTGAACGAGTGAATTTTTTCAGGGAACCTGTAATAACAATACTCTTCCCTGATAAGAGACTTTCTTTTTTAAAGATCTTTGGGGTCGTGATCCTTACTCCTTTTTTTTCTAGGATATCTATTACTTTCAAATTCTGTTTGTCATGAAAAAAATCATAAATACTTTGCGCCATAACAGAACCTATATCTGATATCTTTTCAAGATCTTTCTCTGAAACACTTTCTAATTGTTTTAAAGAATTAAAGTTTTCAGAAAGAGCCCAAGCTGAATTTGCCCCTACATGCAATATCCCAAGTCCAAAAATAAGTCTTGATAGCTCATTTTGTTTGCTGTTTTCAATAGCTTTTAGCAGATTTTCAGCACTTTTATCTGCAAACCCTTCTATTTTAAGGAGATCTTTTTTTTCTAACGCATATATATCTGAAATATCCTTTACCAAACCATTGGCAACAAGCTGTTGACAAACAGCCTTTCCCATTCCCTCTATATCCATTGCCCCTTTTGATGAAAAATGTATTATACGCTGTGTAAGTTGCGCAGAACACTTCATACTGGAACATTTAAGCGCAACCTCTCCTTCACATTTCAAGATCTCGGCAGAACAAACAGGACACTCTTTAGGTTCTTTGATCTCTTTTTCATTACCTGTTCGTTTATCCTTGTTGACTTCAATTATCTTAGGAATAATTTCGCCTGATTTTTCAATATAAACATAGTCACCTATCTTTACACCCAATCTTTTTATCTCATCAAAGTTATGAAGTGTTGCACGCGAAACAGTTGTACCTGAAACATGAACAGGCTCCATAATAGCAACAGGGGTTATAATACCTGTTCTTCCTACTTGAAAAACAACATCTTTTACTTTAGTAAGTACTCTTTGAGCAGGAAACTTATATGCTATCATCCATCTAGGAGATTTTGAAGTTGCTCCAAGAGTTTTCTGATAAGCAATTGAATCAACTTTTATGACCATACCATCTGTATCAAACAAAAGAGTTCGTCTTTTATCTGCCCACTCATCACAATATTCTATGACTTTATCTATACCTTTACAAACTTTTGAATTAGGATTAACATTAAACCCATTTTTCTTAAGAAATTCTAATGCTTTTGAATGTGCATCAAATTGTTTGTTTTCAGAAAAACCTATTCCCCAAACAAAAAGGTCTATTTTCCTTTTTTCTGTTTGGGAAGGATCTAGAAGTTTCAAAGAACCTGCACAAGCATTTCTGGCATTTGCAAAAAGAGGCAGTTCATCTTTTTCCCTTTGTTGATTCAGCTTATAAAAACTATCTTGAGAAATATATGCTTCTCCTCTTATTTCAATTTTCCCAGGTACTTTCTCTTTCAGTTTTAAGGGGATACCCTTTATTGTTTGAAGGTTATAAGATATATCATCGCCTTTTTGGCCATCACCTCTTGTAGTGCCATATAAAAACACCCCATCATCATAAACAAGATTAATACTTACACCATCAATTTTAAGTTCTACATTATATTCAACAATATCTATACAAAGGTTCTTCTTCACTCTTTTGTCAAAGTCTCGTAACTGCTGGGCTGAATATGTATTATCCATACTTAACATAGGAGAAAGATGTTCTATTGTTTTAAAGTTTTCAAGAATGGTTGCACCAACTTTCTGAGTTGGTGAATCTTGTAACAAATATTCAGGGTACTTTTTTTCGAGTTCTTCAAGTTCCTTATAAAGCATATCATATTCAAAATCCATTATTTCTGGCATCGCTTTATTATAATAAAGCTCATTATGTCTTTTTATCTCTTTACAAAGGAACTCTATTCGTTTTTTTGCTGTGTTTTTATTCATTGTCGCGTTGCTCCAAGGCAAAAGTAAAAAGTTAAAAGTAAAAAAATCTGTTATCATTGTGGAATCTTTTCTTGTTTCTTTGTAGGGGCGTATTGCAATACGCCCCTACGAAAATCTCATTCTGTACCTTCCACTAGCTCGAAGCTCGCGACGCGTGGCTCGTGGCTCAATCCAGGACCTTCCACACTTTTACCTTTTACCTTTTTACTTTTTACTTATCTTCACTAATACCCCACCTTGATTTCAAACCCTTTCATTGTTCCTGAACTCGGCACTTCATTGATCTGCGTATTTCGTATATATCCCTGCATTTTATCTTGTAAGCGCTGGTTAAATTCAGTAATATCCTTATCTTCACCTTCTATCATAACCTCAACTGAACCATCAGGCATGTTCTTAACCCATCCATCAAGTTTTAATGATTTAGCAACGTTTCTTGCAGTGTATCTAAAACCTACTCCCTGCACGATGCCCTTATATTTTATATGATATGATTTTCTCATAATAAAGGATTATAGCATAACAAGATAAAAGACAAAAGATAAAAGATATAAGAAGCCATTAGCTGTTAGTCTTTAGTCCGCCATTTACCATTAAAATGGTCAATGGCGAGATCTCTCAAAAATTTATTAAAATTTTGGAGGACCTTTAGCCATTAGTCCGTGAAAAGTTTTAAATGCCAGTTCCCATTGTACAGGTCAGCCCTGTAATGAGGCTTTTCTGCCTTTTTATGCGTAAAAATCATGTGCAGGTCTGACCCGTACATGATTCTAATCAGGACGTTCCACTAACTCGCAGCTCGTGGCCCAAAGCTCGTGGCTAAATCCAACACACTTTGAGACTCGCGATATGCGCTTTGCTATTCACTAACTATATTAATGATCTTACCTTCTAAAAGTGCTTCTGCTATCTTTTTCCTGGCTTTTTTTAGGGTACGGTCAAATGTCTGTCTTGATATGCCCATACATAATGCACCTTCGATATGTTTAAGCCCTTCTTGATCAGCAAGTCTTATAGCTTCAAGCTCATCAATCTCAAGTGTGACCATTTCAGGTCTGCCTCGTTCGCCTCTGGGGCTAAAACGTGTTATTACAGGTGTGTTTTTTATTATTCGATGTTTTTTCATAATTTCTCAATTTTAAAATAGTTAGTTATCTGTTATGTGTGTGTGAGTTCATCCTTAACACAGTTTTTCATAAAGTCATTTTTCCCGCTATTAATTAATCTCTTTCAGAATCTTCCACTACTCACACAGATAACACACACAGATTACAATTCGCTAAAATAGCTTATTCGCATTATCGCGTGCCAGAACTTCTTTTACATCTGCAAGATCTATTACAGTTAGATCAGGTCTTTTTGAATGCAGTCTACTTGCCTGCTTAGAAGAACTGTTTACACGAGATGCTATATACTTAAATTCTGTTTTACATTCAGGACATGTTTTAGCTGTACTGACATTAATACCCATTTCTTTACATTTTGAACAAGCCCCATCAGGATCTCCCACAATCAATAAATGATCATTTACAAAATGTATATCTTCCTCTTTCCATATACGAATTAAGCTTGCGTTTTTGTCCATGTTTCCTCCTCTATAGTTTTTTATGTAAAAAGGCAAAAGTAAAAAGTAAAAAATCTGTTATCATTGTGGAATCTTATCTTTAGCTCATTTTTAGTGTCTGTGTCTGTTTCTGTGTCTGCAAAGGAAAGTCCTAAATATGTTTTTTACCTCTTTTAGAAGGATCCACCACTGACACAGACACTGACACTAATTACTTTTACCTTTTATCCGCCAAAATTTAGTAAAATTTTGGCGAGATCTCGCCATCTATGATGGCGGACCTTTTTACTTTTTACTTATAACCCCTATTAACCCGTTATATCAAATATATTCCCTACCCCTAATATCATCTTAGGATCTAAAGACTTTTTCACTGCTATCATCTGATCAATTCCATTTTGTCCATACATAAGCTTAAGATAAGTTTTTCGCATTTTTCCTATGCCATGTTCGGCTGAAACTGTTCCTCCTAATGATATAGCTTTTTTTATAAAATCCATGGCAATGCTCTTAGCTAATTCATATTCTTCATCGGTTCTAGGTAAAAGATTCATGTGAAGATGTGCATCTCCTATATGCCCAAATAGTATTCCTTTAATATCAATTTCAAAAAATATTTTTTTATAATATTCATACATTTCCTTGAACTTATCATAAGGTACTGCAATATCAGTAGCTACTTTAGGTTTTCCGCTTCTTCTGGCATATTCTGCCATAGTTTCAGCTATCATATGTCTTTTTTCTATAAGCTCCAGCCTGTCTTTTTCTGTCATTGCTACCCAAATATCCTTTTCATTAACATTGTTCTTATTTAATAACTCTATCCATTTTTCTATAATAATATCTTCATGATCTTCAGAATAATCCTGCTCAAAAAATATACAAGCTTTTGCTTTTTGGGAAATATTCGGATCTGCCTCTTTTAGTATCTCCATTGCATTTTCATCAAAAAACTCAATAGCAAGAGCGTTAATATCTTTATCTGTTTTTCTATTGATACACGAAAGCTCTCTTGCACTCTTTGCAAAATTCAAGGCATCCTCTTCTTTTGAAAAAAATGAAAAACAACTCAAAATACCAAAAGGTTTATTAACAACAGATAATCCTACTTCAGTAACACACCCTAAAGTCCCTTCGTGACCTATGAAAAGGTCTATGAGATCCATTCCTTTTTTACAATAATATCCCGCAGAATTTTTATTTGTTATTGGGCTGATGATATCCGATATTTTTATTGAATAACAATATTTGTCTGATGAAAAATTCAAATATCCGTTTTTTTCAAATGTTTCGCCTCTTCTGATATTTAGAATATCTCCTCTTGCAAGTACTATCTGTAATGAAGAAACACATTGACGTGTAGAACCATATTTAAATGATCTTGCACCGGATGCATTAGTCGAAACAGTTCCTCCTATAAAAGCAGTTTGTTCTGTAGGATCATATGGATAAAAAAGATCTTGTTTAAGAACTTCCTCTTTAAGATGCTTAACTGTAACCCCAGCCTGAGTTAGAACATAACCACCTTGAACATTTTTTTTTATTGATATAATACTGTCAAGGGCTTCTGTTGATAATACAACTCCACCAAAAGGAATACGACCTCCTGTGTTACCAGTTCCTGCACCTGCAATTGTTACCTTTTGGCCTTTATCATAAGAAGATCTCAGAAATTCAGACAGTTCAGCCGTAGAATTAGGGATAATAACAGCATCTGCATACCCGCC
>JAQVOV010000129.1 GCA_028702395.1 Candidatus Omnitrophota bacterium | reverse complement strand
GGTTATTCAATTCATTTTCCAGCATTTCTTTGGCTAGATCAGCATACTTCTGATCTGTCTCATACTTTAATATGTATTTTATATCCATCCCGAATTTATCATACCATGCAATACTTCTGGCAAGAGTTCTCATGTTCTGGGACAATTGTTCTATAAAAACTTTGTCTCTTTGCTGTGCATCAATTCCTTGTACAGCTTCTGAAATCACATTCAGATCCATTGTCATATTAACTGGATATCCTCTTAAAGATTTACACGTTTTCTGTAAAAGATTCTTTTGATCAGCGTGTTGTGAGAACAAATGTTTTTCTTCTTTTAAAAGAATTGATTCATTCAAAAACTCTTTTATCGCAATAGTCAACTCCCCTGTAAGTTCAGGATTAGCATCATTTTCCTGTACAAAAGTCTTAGTATAATTTTCTTTGAAGATCTCTTTTTGGATCTGTCTGGCTATCTGGTGTCCCTTCTCTTTATCAATGTTACTCAGATAAAAACAAAGGGCTTCATGAAAAATATATTCCGCTTTTAACGAACTTTTGCCTTGTAACCTTGAAAGCATTTCATTGCTATAGGCAAGATACTCATCCGTTGCGAACCCAACCACATATTCTTCCAAAGACTTAACAATAGCAGGAAAAACTCTTACCGTTTTTCGATTTTGTACAATATCTTTTTGTGCTTCTAAAACAGCTGTTAACAATCGTTGCTTATCAATCTGATATTCTTCTGCTATATCTTCTAATTTTTCATTAATATCTGCCGACACAACTGAGATCTCATTGATTCTCTGTTTTTCATTATAAAGATCTTCTTTGTTACTGGTTTTTGATGAGCTTTTTATCCTTTTCATTATTTCTTCATCAGACAATCCCCTGGAAATATTGCCTTTAGCCGCTCTTTCTTGAGCCTTCACCTTTCTTTTGAACAACCTGATCTCTTTTGCCGTTCTTTTTGGAATATCAGAATTTGCAAATCTTTGCAAATATCCTTGTTGTCCATATTCCATAAAAATAGGGCTGGCGAGTATTTCCTTTAATAGCTCAACGTAAACACTATTTGTGAAATTTTGATCAACCACTGAAACACCATAAATCTCTGCAAACTTTCTGCTAAGATTATATTCTCCGATAAAATAATCCAACGCGATTATTAATGATATTGTCAACTTTTCTCTATCATAGGCCGGATCTCCTACGCTTTCAAACAATATTGTTCTATATTCTGCATTACAAGCAGGGTCTTGTAAATCCTCGGGTATATGAAAAAAATCAAAAACTTCGGGTTTATAAGATTTGAGAATATGATAATATTCTGTGACCAAAGGAAGCATCCTGCTGAAAAGCTCTTTGTTATATGGATCTCTAGCGGATATGTGCTCTTGCTGGTTAGCCTCTTGCCCTGGATCACCAGTTATATCAAAAAGTATTTTTCTGTATTTTTTATTACTCTTTGGGTTTTGTTGCTCTACAGCAACACCATATAATTCTTCAAAACATTGTTCTAATGAAAAAGGGGAATAGTCAGGAACAGGCAAGTTATTGTTACTTTTTAATATCCTATCCAACTCTTCTGCTTTAGGGAATATTTCAAAAAATTTATCCTGATCAAACCCAGGCATAGAAACAATATCCATTAAGATATAATATATATCTTTACTCCCATCATCAAAAGAACCTCCAAATAACTTTTTAAAAATATTCCTTTCGCTGCTAGAGGATCTCATGAACCTATTATATAATCCTTGCATATCAAGAAAGGTTTTCAAAAATACTTTTTGAACATATACTCCATCAATTACGTCATCATCATCATAATCATATTCTGCTGTTACTATTTTTATATAATCACTGATAGTCATTACTTCTTCTTTGCTAAATACAGTTTTAAAAAACTCTTGGGTTTGTATATCTAGTGTATTAATAGCTGAATATAGTTCATAAGCTTTGTGAAAAGTTATGAGAAAAGACACTTTTTCATACGCACCATCTACAATTGTATCATTATTATAATAATACTCTGCTGTTACTATTGCGATATAACCACCCAGTGTCATTACCCCATTTTTACCGAATGATTGTACAAAAAAATCATACTGATCATTGTCCAATAAGGAAATATCTTTATATAAAGAATATACTTTATTGAACGTGGCAACAAAAATATCTTTGTCATAATAAGCATCTACCACGCCATCTCCTACACCATTTATCTCATAATCATATTCTGCTGTTACAATTGCGATATAACGATCCAATGTCATTACCCCATTTTCCCCATACATTCTAACAAAAAAGCTATATTTATCATCGCTCCACTCATTAACAATATAAGATAACAAGGCAATATCATCTATTATTTCAATGAGTTGTCTAACATACTCCTCCGGCTGACTATATGCTGTTGTAAGATCGCCATTTTCATCGTACATTGCTCCCATTAAAGGCGCATAGTATTTGTAATTAAACTCTTCCTCCAGCTCACTATTTGTTGCAGCATTAAATTCCGCTAAAGCTCCGTTTGCAACAAGTGTGTCAAATAAGATGTCTGCTTTAGGCACTAATAAAACCAGATCTGAAGCATATTTTTCTGGATCAGTATAAGCCATTGTATGTCTCCCTTTTTCATCGAACAATGCCTTAAGCAAATCAGGATAATATGTAAAATTAAAATCATACTGCAGATCACTATTTGTTGCTCTGTTAAAATAATCTATAGCATTATTGTTAATAAGTGCTTCGAACAAATCCTCTGCCTTAGGGATCAATAAAGTCAGATCTTGAGCATATTTTTCAGGATCAGTCTGTGCTAATGTATAATGACCTTCTTGATCAAACATCGCTCCAAATAAAGAGGCATAATATAGATAATTGAACTCATAATCTAAATTACTGTTCGTTGCGGCATTAAAAGCGTCTATTGCTCCATTAGCAACCAGCGCGTCAAAAAGAACATCTGCATAGGGTGTTAATAAAACCAATCCTTGGGCATATTTCTGGGGCTGCGTATATGCCAATGTGTATTGTCCTGCGTTGTCATACATGACAGAAAAAAGATATTTGTAATACAAATATGAAAAAGTATTGCTTAGACTTGAATTCGTTACGCTATTGAACGCATCTATAGCATTTTCTGCTACTAGAACCTCGAATAATTGTTCTGCCCTTGGGACAATATCAACTAAAGTTCTGGCATAATTCACAGGGTCAGTATATGCTAGCGTATGTTCACCATTCTCATCAAACATAGCTGAAAATAAAATTTCATAAACATTATCTGTCAAAGCTGGCGTTATGGAGGCATTGTTGACTTTATTAAAAACATCTAGAGCTTCCTCATTGATCAAAGCCTTAAATAATTCATAGGCCCTAAGAATATCGGTCAAAAACTCTTCCGCATTATCATGTGCCTTCGATTGTCCGCCTTCGTTATCAAACATCGGATCAATAACATTACCTAGCCCATTTGCTTGCAGCGCATCTCCTTCAGTTATTTTTTTTCTGGTCAACATATTTAAAGCATGCAACCCTTTACCATCATTCAATTTTAATTGATCTAACAATTTTTCTGCTTGAACCAGATCTTCAACGAACAATCTCATATCGTCATCGCTTGTACCTATATAAGAACTTACAACATTTAAAGTTCCGAAAATTATGCCGGCCTGACGCGTGTTGAATTGGTCTGTTTCAGGAAAAGTCTCTCCCAAAATATTTGATAGTGCATTAATCCCTCTGCCGTTATTTTCTCTCAAAATTCCCAGTAATCGCCCTGCATTTTTACTAACATCAATTGGAACTTGCCTTGACATTCCAAATCCCAATAAACCATTTCCCTGAAGACTAATGTTGACTCCTGTGCTAGCTCCTGCATCTAGAACTTCAAGGGGGGCACATCTTGCAAATGATAACAATAAAACCCCAATCCCCCCTAGCAATATTTGTCTTCGGCTTATACCCGGGTTAAAAGAGACAACATTCTTGCTTCGCGTCAAAGACACTTTTTCAATAATAAGTCCATCCGTCCTTTGAAAAAGATTTCTAACTATTATTTGTCCTTCTGACAAATTATCCGTTTTTTGATCTGCGATATTACAAAAATATGATATTTTAAAAGATCGTTCTCCTTGATCACAAAGTGTAAAGACTATTGTGCTATTACCATCTTTTTCTTGGAACTCATTTTCCTGAAAATCTATTACTCTTTTTTTATCTTTATTGCTATACATTGTATCTAAAAGAGCATTTATAGCTGTGGGAGATTGTCCGGCTAAAGCTAATCTAATTGCAGTAACAAGCTCTATTTCTAATTCAAAAGAAAAAGGTATCCCTAATTTTGATATAGAAGAGAACTGTGATTGTGAATCATGTTCCGTTATAGGTTTAAATTGAGATTGCACAGCTAAGGTAGTCTTATTTATTGTAGGATATGCCCATGCTAAATTCTGATAAAGAAATATAAATATAACAAAGATAGCTATATGTTTACATCTTTTTTTACCAATAAAGCTATTTTCTTTTTTATAAATAAACATACTTATCCTCCTTTTTCCTTTCTACAACATATCTTTTTAAGAAAGTTTAAAAAGATGCT
>JAQVOV010000128.1 GCA_028702395.1 Candidatus Omnitrophota bacterium | reverse complement strand
TCAATAAACTCAGTCTTCCATATTTTCAATATTTTATTACTAAAACTAGTATATGCTCCAGGCCAAGGAACCACACCTCTTATTAAATTGTTAATGGAAACAGCATCTTTTTTCCAATCGATCAAACCATCTTCTTTTTTCATTTTTTTAACATAAGTAGCTTCTGATTGATCCTGTGGTTTTGGAATAACGTTGTTTTTTTCTATCGCGTCCATTGTCTCGATCAAGAGATTAGCTCCAATATCCGCTAAACGTTCTGCTAAAGATAGAGCATCTTCATGCAAACCGATCTTTGTTTCTATCTTACCTAGAATATCCCCTTGATCCATTTTTTCATTCATTTTTATTGCAGTAACTCCTGTTAAGGTCTGTCCATCAATTATAGATTGGTTAATTGGTGAGGCTCCTCTATATTTAGGCAATAAAGATGCATGAATGTTTATTGAATAATATTTTGGGACATTTAAAATACACTGCTTCAATATATGACCATACGAAATAACTACAAATAAGTCTGCGTCGTAATGTTTTAAAGTATTACAAAAATCATTGTCTAATATTTCTGGTTGATAAATATCTGCAATGCCATGTTTAATAGCAGCTTCTTTTAGAGGAGTAGGCATCAACTTTAAGGCTCTCCCTTTTGGTCTATCTGGCTGAGTAACAACCGCTAAAACATCATGACTGGAATCCATAAGTCGTTCTAATGCTTTTACGGCAAATTGTGATGTCCCGAAAAAGATAACTTTCATTTTTCTCCATATATAGGTCTTAAAGTAAAAAGGCAAAAGTAAAAAGTCCGCCTCACCATCTTTGATAGTGGCGAGATCTCGTCAAAATTTTTTAAAATTTTGACGGATAAAAAATCTAGAATATCATTGTGGAATCTTATTTTTTTTCTTCGTAGGGGCGTATTGCAATACGCCCCTACGAAAACCTCATTTAGGACGTTCCACCCTTTTATCTTTATTCCCTGCCTGCCGGCAGGTAGGTTTTATCTTTTATCTTAAATTTTCAATTAAATCGCTTACATTCCCATCGTATCAATATCAATAGCTAAAAAACATGTATTAGGTACCCTACTCTAAACTTCTTTTAGGACGTTCCACCCTTTTATCTTTATTCTTTTATCTTTTATCTTAAACTTTCAATTAAATCGTTTACATGCCCATCGTATCAATATCAATAGCCAAAAAACATGTATTAGGTACCCTAAACCCGTCCAGCGCCTCTCTCAATTTTTCAACCATTATACTACGAGTTTTTTCTTTTACCAATATATTCCATCTAAAATATCCTCCGATCCTTGTTATTGGACAAGGCGCAGGACCTAGCATATTGTCTTTATCTATTTTTTCTTTAATATAATCATACAATTGCAGCATAACTTTTTCTACTGTTCTTTCATCTTTAGAACGCACGATGATCCTGCCTAAGTGAACATACGGCGGTAAATTATGCTCTTTTCTGGAAACTATTTCTTGCTCATAAAAACCCTTATAATCATGTTTTGAGGCACATTTCAAGACATAATGTTCAGGAACATATGTCTGAACTATAACTGTTCCTGGATCCTTACCTCTTCCTGCTCTTCCTGCTACCTGTGTAATAAGATCAAACGTTCTTTCTCCTGCTCTAAAATCAGGCAAATTCAGAGTAACATCTGCATTAACTATCCCTACCATTGTAACATTAGGAAAATCCAACCCCTTAGCTATCATTTGTGTCCCAACAAGGATATCTGTTCTATGTTCCTTGAAATCTTTCAATATGTTCTCATGAGAACCTTTTTTAGTTGTGGAATCCTTATCCATACGTGCTATCTTTGCACCGGGTAAGAGTCTTGATAGTTCAGCTTCAACCCTTTCTGTACCAACCCCAAAATACTTAACATATCCACTTTTACATGCAGGACATTCGCGTGGCGGAAATACTTCTTTACCGCAATAATGGCAAATAAGCTTTTTCTTCGCAAAATGATATATCATTACAGCATCACATTTATCGCACTTTATTACATGTCCGCATTTTCTGCAGTTTATATATGTTGCAAACCCACGTCTATTTAAAAATATCATGGCTTGATTTTTATTGGCTATTGCTTTTTCTAAAGCATTCACAAGTGAACGTGAAAACATAACAAGCCTTTTTTGTATAGCTATTTCCTGACGCATGTCAATGATCTTGACTTCTGGCAAAGCACGCTTGTCGATCCTTTCTAAAAGCTCCAATCTTTTATATTTATTGATCTTTGACAAATAATAACTTTCTAAAGATGGTGTTGCTGTTCCGATAATAACAGGACAGTTATTATATTCTGCTCGCATAATTGCAACATCCCTTGCATGATATCTTGGCACATCATCTTGCTTATAAGTTGTTTCATGTTCTTCATCTATCACAATTAACCCAAGGTTTTTAATAGGAGAAAATATAGCAGATCGTGCCCCAACAATTACCCTAGCTTGTCCTGATCGGATCCTGTCATACTGCTCATATTTTTTTGAACCTGCTAAACGAGAGTGCATTACGGCAACTTCGTCACAAAATCGTCGAGTGAACCTTCTTACTGTTTGAGGAGTAAGCGAAATTTCAGGGACAAGAATTATTGCAGATCTTCCTTTTTGCAATACTTTTTCAATTGCCTGTAAATACACTTCTGTTTTACCACTGCTTGTAATTCCATAAAGCAAAAAAACTTTGTTCTCATTTGACTCTATAGAAGCATTTATATTTTTCAAAGCTTCTGATTGTTCTGCTGTTAAAACTTTTGGTTTCTCTTCTGAGTTCTGGCCTCTGGCTTCTGGCTTCTGGCCTCTGGCTTTAACACTTGTCTTTCCCTTTTTAAGCGGTGTTGGAACAAATGCTGCTAAAGCTTCACCAAAAGAACACATGTATTGTTTTGATATTTCTCTGGCAAGATCTAAAAGCTCTTTAGAAAGCATTGGTTTTCCGTCTATGATCGAGACTATATCATTGACTTTTTCAACATCTGCATTTTTGTCGATAGCAACAATAAACCCTATTACTTTCTTATTGCGAAACATTACCCAAACACGCTTTCCTATCTCAACATCTGATATCATTTCAGTTGGCACAGAGTAATGATATTCAGTGTTCATAGGTAATGCTACTGCAACTTTTACGTATATCTTTTTATTCATGTTTCCTTTATAAACCGTTAGACGTTAAACGTTAGACGTTAAGCGTTAGACGTTAAACGTTAGACGTTAAGCGTTAGACGTTAAGCGTTGTGCGTTTTGCGATTTGCGATAAGCGATATGCGCTTCCCCAATCTTGCGTTTATACTTGTCATCTTGCACTGCACCAGAGAATCCTTGAGATTCACGGTGCAGGTTTTTCATGTTTTTCCGTAGGGGCGTATTGCAATACGCCCCTACAAAACCGCGTATAGGACCTTCCGCACTTTTTTTATTAAAGGAACAGGCAGGCCTGTTCCCTACATCCGTATTGTTTTCTTTCTCTTAGGGCGCGGAAACCGCGCCCCTACAAAACCTCATTCAGGACGTTCCACTAGCTCGTTGCGCGCAGCTCGGTGCTCGTGGCTCAATCCAGAACCTTCCATTCTTTTATCTTTCATCTTTTATCTTAAACAACTAGTCACTACACGGCCTTCTTTAAATCAATTAATTTTCAGCCTGCTCATGATCTTCTGAATATCCTCCCAAACGAGCTTCTTATCCTGCGGATTCCTTAGAAGATATGCAGGGTGAAATGTAGGCATAAGAGAAATACCATGATAGTCATAGAATTTTCCTCTAAGTTTAGATATAGGAGTTTCACTTTTAAGTAAAGTCTGCGAAGCGAATTTGCCAAGGGTACATATTACTTTTGGTTTTATTATCTTTAATTGCTGCAATAAATATTTTTCACACTTATCAATTTCATCTGGTAAAGGATTTCTGTTCTGAGGAGGTCTGCATTTTAAAACATTACATATATAGACATCTTCTCTTTTAAGTTTCATCCCTTTTTCAATGATCTGAGTAAGCAGCTGGCCGGCTTTACCAACAAATGGTCGAGCCATAATATCTTCATCTTCTCCAGGAGCTTCACCCACAAAAACCAGTTCGGCTTTTTCTGAACCCTCTCCAAAAACAACATTTGTCCTTGTTTTACATAAACTGCATTTTTGGCAGGTTACCACTTCTTTTTTCATTTCATTTAAAGAACTTGTTTCTTTTAACACTTCTACCGGTGTATTTGTTTCTTCAACATCTTCAACACCAAACAATTGTTCAAGTTCAATATGTTTTTTTAATTGTTCTATAAGTTCGTTTTTGTTCATATTTAGTAACTAGTGCCTAGTGATTAGTGACTAGAAAAATCACTAAACCTAATCTCTCCTTTTTTTGCTTTTTATCAAGCCTTGGATCATTCGAGCAATTTCGTTGTTTTGCTCAATTAATTCATCAAATCTTGATTTATCAATATATCCTAATTTTTCTGCTATTATTAGTTGTGTATCAACCTCTGATAAGGATCCAAGTGCAATAAACAAGAACTGAAGAAACTCTTTATTAGACTGTCTAGTTGCTCCTTCTGCAATATTAGAAGGAACAGACACACTAGCTCTTCTTATCTGAGAAA
>JAQVOV010000127.1 GCA_028702395.1 Candidatus Omnitrophota bacterium | reverse complement strand
GTATTTTGCTGGAAAACACAATTTAAATTTAGCTTTGTATAGTTATTTTTATAGTAAATTTGGAGATACCGTACTAAAAACAAATCAAGGCTGTTTTTGAAACCCCACACTTTATATTGCAATGTCTATAATTTTATATATATATTCAAATTTTAAGGAATGGGTTATAAAGCAAGTAGAATGAGAAGCATCTTTTTTGATGTAAAAAAATCTTTTTGGAAATAACTTATAAAAAAAAACGCCCTCTTTTAACGGAGGGCGTTTCTTCGAAACTCTAAAAAACGTAATTACTTACGTTTATCGACCTTCTTTTTTGCGTTTTGAAAAACAGTCCTTGCAAAATACCGGACGATCACCGCTCGGTTTAAAAGGAACTTCACACTCTTTTTTACACTCTGTGCAAGTTGCCTTATGCATTTCTCGTGGACCTCTATCAAATCCGCCGCCACCTTGTTGATATCCCATACTTCCTCCTTTTTAGTTTTGTAAAGATTTTGAAACTTTAACTTAAGTATCGTTTTGTGCTTTTTACTAAACCTATTAAAAAATAGTAAATTATGAGCAACTCTTGCCCACATATTTAAGCACGTTTTTTTCTCCCTACAAATGAAAAACTCTTATTTTTACCCGGTCTTTGACGTTTATCAGTATACCTTTCCCTAGAAAGGTCTCTTTCCTCTGAGCGGGTATCTCTACTGCTGTTAAACCCATTACCTCTTTTTATTTTTTCAAAACATTCCGAACAATATACAGGACGACCTGAACTAGGCTTAAAAGGTATTTCGCATTCTTTCTTACACTCTGAACAGGTTGCCCGAGTATAAGTCCTTTCCATAAAACCAGTTCCCGGTCTTGTTCTGTCATGACTTTGATAGTTATTAGATCCTCGTGAAGTTCTTTGAGAATAGCTGTTGTCTGTTGGCCTTTTTGGATCTTGACTGATAAGAATATCCAATTTCTTCTCTATTTCATTCAATTGCTTCTGAAATTTATCAAAAATACTGTCTTCGCTCGTCTCGTCTTGTGTTTTTCTCACAAAACTTTTTCTTTTAAAACTCTTTTTCACTTTGCCTCTTTTTTATTTCGTATCCTACTTGCCTTTTGACTTTTTGTCTTTTTGGGCCTGCTTTTGTTTCTTTCCTTTATCCTTATCTTTTTGACCTTTATCTCCCATATGATCCTCCTTTTTCCATGAATCACTGGTAGTGTATCACACTGTGTTAAATAATGCTATAAGAAAAAAAATATTTAATTATTTAATGTTCTTAAAATTAACCCTGATACATTGCCATGGAAAAAACACCTTATGTCTACATATATTAAGAAAATATTACTGTTTCCAAAAACTCGTCAATTTCCAGACTGCCTATTCAGAAAATGAAATAGTTTTCCTGTTTGCCTACCCTGCTTTTTAAGCCAAATATCCATTACTTTATTTTTCGTGCGCCTGGAAGTGCAACATCTTTCACTTTTGGGAAATGCCCGAAAATAGCTTTGAAATTCTCGTTATACCTGTCTTTACCTCCAATTAATTCACACACACCTGGCATGACCTTTTTTGCCTCTTGCGCCATTGCCTGTGATACATTCCTTATATCCCATTGAGCATGTTCATCTTCTCTTAGTCTGGATATGTGGTATAGCTCCCTCACATTCACTCTTATAAGCACACGTTTTCTATGTGCATTGGTCAGTATATATGGCGCAGCTATCGGGATTTCCTTATTTATAGCATCATATACAGAATTAGTTTTATCAACTATTTCCATAAAATATCCATCCATTCCTATTTCCTTTATTGCCTTAGGTATGGTCACTCCAAGAGATGGATCATAATTCTGTGATGTGATAGTGGACATACGATGTCTTTTAAGCTGCCCAAAACATGCAGATGATAGAATTATGTTGAATGTCAGGTTTGCATATTCAAATTCACGTATAAGGGAATCATACAATTGCATATTCTGCCATGTTGTCTTGAAAATGTTTTTTTTATCTTCTAGGGACATTTTTTGAGCTATGTCCTTACATTGTTCATAAGCAATATCTGATGACGAATGCAGTAATGATGCAGCAATAATGTTATCCGCTTCTATTGTGTATTCAACAAGTTCAACTTCTTTTTTTGATTTTGAACTAACAACATTGCCTACTAATTTTTTAGCAAGTTTTTTCAACTCAGGCAAAGTATTACGATCAAGATCATTAGCTTCATGGAAAATAACAATTGACGGTGCAATATCAACAACCTGTTCATGAAGCTTACGCCCAAGATCATTTATTTCTGATAATGAAGAAGATGCAAATCTTCGTAACATTAGTTCGAAATTCCTGGCATTTAATGTCAAGCCTACTTGCGATTCAGTTGCCAAAGAAGTTATATACCGCGCATCTTCTTTAGCCCAGCCTTCTAACAAGTTATGTTTTTTAGGATCTGCGGCAATATCTGCATATTTTTTAAAAACATGCTCTTTTAGTTTTGAGAAAAGTTCAAAGTATGCTTTATTTTGCTCGCGTATCATTGCTGTGAAACTATCTTCGAACTTTGTTCCTTTTATTTCCTTAGGAATAACAAAATCATCCTGCAGAGTTATATAACGCTGTGATTTTTCAGTATATGAACATAATCTGAATTTTTCCACTTCTTCCATGGCAAATCGCGTTACTCCCAGAATATCCCAATTGAATACTGCATGTTCTGCTACTGAGTGATGTCCCATTTTAAATATGATCGCTGAGTTAGATTTTCTGGACTTCTCCACTTCATGACGTGCATCCTGCCTTATTTCCGTGATAGTTCTTGGATCCCTGCTTATCCTTGCATATGCAGCAGAAAGGACTTCAGGTGTCAAGTCTTCCCTCTTACCTGCTTTTTGCTCTAATTCTTTTAGTATATCAGCATCAACATTAAACCCAGCCAAAGTAACTTTCATTAAATCGCCTCCTTCGCTCGCTCAAGATATCTGTCAACAATAATCCCCTTCGAATAAATTAGATCGTTTTCAATTTCGTTCATTATACCATATATCACATAAAAATGAAAACCCCAATGTTGTAAAGTACCATTGGGGAAATGTGCATATTATGCATCATAAAAAGTGCGCCTTGAATTTCTCGCGTAATGATCCATGATCTTTAACATTTTATTTCTCGGATATTTTCTGGGCAGATGTTTTTAACCATTCATTATCTTTACCTGTACCCATATATAAAGTTCTGTGCGGAAAAGGTATTTCAATACCGAGTTCATCAAAACGGTTTTTAAGTCTTCGCCTGAATTCTCTCATTACTTCCCATTGCTTTATAGGAAGTGTTTTTATCCTGAACTTTATAATAACAGCAGAGTCTGCAAATTCATCAACACCGAACATCTCGATAGGTCCAAGAATGAGTTTTCCGAAATACGGATGTTCTCTCATCTGATATGAAGTTTCTCGTATAAGATCCATTACCTGATCGACATTTTCTTTATAGGCTATTCCGATATCCAATAAAGCATGCGCATATTCACGGGTGTAATTAACAACTGTTTTTATTTCCCCGTTAGGGACAATAATGACCCTTCCTTCCAGGTCTCTTAAGGTTGTTATGCGAAGGGTAATATCTTCTACTAATCCACCATATTCCCCTAATTTTATTACATCATTGATCCTGAACTGTCCTTCCATAAGTATGAAAAGTCCGTTTATGATATCACGAATTAAATATTGTCCTCCGAAACCAAAGGCTATACCGATTATACCTGCTCCTGCTATTAATGGCGCCAAATTCAATCCAATATTTTCTAGCAGCATATATCCGGCTATACCCAATAAAGCCATATTGGCTACCCATCCAAAAAGTTTTATTACTGTTATTGCCTGAAGAATGGCCTCACTTTCCCGAAGCACATCTTTTTTTGATAAAGCCTGTATTATCTTCTGCATTATTGCTTTTACAACTAAATAGAGAAGTAAACCTATAACTATTATCACCAAAGAAACCCCTATTTTTGCAGATAAAGGTTTTGTAAGATTTCTTTCTGCTTTAGCTAACGCCATTTTTTCTTCTGCAAGTTTCAGTTGTTCTTCGACTAGCTTTGCTTTTTGTTCTACAATGAGTATTTTCTCTTCAATACTTTTCACTTTCTCTTTAGCAGCAGCATCTTCTGACTCTTCTTTTTTTATCTTTTCCTGGGCTTTTTTTATTTCTTTATTTGAAGAAGCTGTTTTAGCTATTGTTTCTGCTTCTTTTTTTATGATCTCTGTTTCTGTTTTTTCAGTCTGGAGCTTCTGTTTTTCTATCTCTACCATCTTTTTTTGAAGCTCGGCTTCTGCCTTAAGTTTTCCTGATAAAATTCTTGCATCCTGTATCTCTTTTTCAACAGCTTCAGGTTCAAGGCTATCTAGATCAGTGTCAGAAAGAACAATATCTGCTATAGTTGTTTTTTCTTCATCATTTTTAAAGTTTTGCGCTATAACAATTGAAAAAAAAGAAAAGAAAACAGACAATATAGAACAGTAAACAATAATTTTTAAGTTTTTTTGCATTTTTACCTCTTTTGTCTTATGTATAATAGTATATAGCTATGGCCGAAAATCGCAAGAAGAATTTAAAGAAGCCTCTGTATATTAGTATCTGTTATTTGTGTTAGT
>JAQVOV010000126.1 GCA_028702395.1 Candidatus Omnitrophota bacterium | reverse complement strand
AACCCTTCTTTTCTTCCTGTGGCATTATTTGAGATATAAAATTAGCATTCTTACATTTTTTTATGATTCTTCTTTTAGTTCCTCTTTTTAATGTTTGAATGATTTTGCCACTTTGTGTCAATTTAAAACAATAAGCTAAAAAAATTATCCCTTTTGTTAAGGGATAAACTTGAGATTTTGGATTAACATTTAGAAGATCTTCTTTTATTTTTGATTTTATTATTTCAAAGACTTGCTTTGCTTTTTCCTTATTATCTACAAAAATCAGCATATCATCCAAATATCTTATATAATACTTAATTCTTATCTTTTCCTTGATAAACTTATCTATAGAGTTTAGATATAATAAAGCAAAGTTTTGACTGTTTCTAGCAGCAAGAATTATATTATCATTTATTAAATTTATATGTGAAACATTTTAATTGCAATTAATTATGCACCCTACCGTTTTTTTACTGCCACTATCAGCCAAAAAAAAACTAAATTTGGAACTAAACAAAAGATTGCACTTACTCCTAAGCCTCTCGCTGGAAAAAATCAGTTGCACTTAACATTAGACTTAACAATGCAATCTACCACAAGGTTTATCTTTAAGAATGTCTGATATACGCTTATAAGCATTGCCATCTCCGTAAGGATGCTTTCTTTTTACCATTCAGCCTTAAGAATTCTATAAGTTTTTTCAAGGCCTTCTTTGACAGCATATATAGGTTTCCAACCAAGTTGTTTTAACTTTGTGCAATCCATTAAAGCATATGTAGTTTTTGAAGCTGATGGATTGTTTTCGATATCATAAACAACTTTAGTTCCAGCAAGTTCCGCCATAAACTCGGCGTAGTCTGCTAATTTCAATCCATCGTCATCATCAGCAATATTATATGCTTCTCCGTCAATTCCTTCTAATAAAATAAAGATAATTGCTGAAGCAGCATCCGCAACATAGGCATAAGAAAATCTTTGATTGCCTTTGCTTTTTAAGACAATATTTTCACCAGAAACAGCTTTATCCATAAATTGTGCCAAAGCTTTTGTGTCTTTTTTCTTGTCAGGACCAAATGTTCTACTAACTCTAGCTATCATTGCTTCCAATCCATATTGAGTTCTATAAGATTGAAGAAGGGCTTCACTAACTCTTTTCGACTCATTATATCCAGCTCTTGTTTGATTACAATCAATATATCCGCTATATAGCTCAACCATCGGTTTTTCTGTCCCTTGACCATAAATCTCAACAGATGAAGCAAGAAGAAATTTTGCTTTTTTTTCTACAGCTAATCTCATAAGATTATCACAACCATAGATATTTGTTGTTATAGTTCCTATAGGATCATCAGCATATTCTTGTGGATGTGTATTTGAAGCTAAATGAATAACATAATCAACTTTTTCACTGATAGAAAACGGTTTTCTTACATCTTGTTTCAAAAAAGAAACTGTTTCGTTATCTGTTCCGCCTCTTCTACTTAAAGAGATAATCTTACTTTTTTGATTAAAGTACTTATTACGATATTCAATAACATTACAAATAAAGGATCCTATAAATCCCGTTCCACCACTCATCAACAATACTTTGTCATTTAGTTTATCCCAATTATATGGTAATTCAGCAACTTTTTTTATATCTTCCAGCATAATCATTTTTTTAATATCTCTTTTACTTTGATAAAAACTTTGTCATCAAGTTTAGGAGAAATCATTCCAGTTTCAAATTTGATTTTAGGAGTCAAAAAACTCTCTTCTGGTAATGGTATATCAAAGAGACAAGGATTGTCATCGTAAAACCATTCTTTGTAATTATCTAATTCTTCATAGTTATTAAGTTTAACAGCTCTAATACCATAAGCCTCTGCAATTTTACTAAACTCTGGAACTGTATACCCACCAGATAATGCTGTATTTGCAAATCTATCATCATGGTAGAAGTGCTGAGTTTCACTAATTTTTCCTAAGACTTTATTGTTTAGTATAAAAATCTTAATTGGGAGATTTTCTCTTTTAACAGTCTCTAGTTCCTGAATATTCATTTGAAATCCCCCATCACCACAAATGCAGTATACTATCCCATTATTAATAGAAATTGAGGAGCCAATCGCGTAAGGAAGTGCGCAGCCCATTGCACCATATCCACCACCAATATGAATCCTTCCATTATCGCCTTTTAAATGAAACGACTGTGCAGCCCAACATTGATTCATGCCTACATCTACCGCAATAATGGGATTATCTGGTAATAACGATGAAATCTTTTTTATCGCTAAGTTACCTAGTTGGATATCATAATCCTCTAACAATTTTTTTGACTGTAAACATTGTAATTTCCAAGAGGTATAATCCCTAACATCTTCCTCTAGAAGCATTCTAATAAAGTCCCTAGCATCAGCATGATATTTTTTTTCATTATCTTTGATATTTCGACTTAATTCGTATTCATCTATATCACATCTTACCAAATCAGCACGAGGGGCAAAATTCTTCGAATCTCTACCGACTTGTCTAATTCCTAGTCTAGCACCAATAGAAACAACCAAATCGCACTGATTTAATATCATATTAGCTACTCTATTTCCATGAGTACCAATGAACCCGATATGGAGATCATCTTGAGCAAGATCCACGCCATTCATCGTAGTTAAAACAGGAATATTAGTTTTCCGTACAAATTTATGCACCATATCGACTGCGCCAGCAGTTCTAAGACCATTACCTATCAATAATATTGGCTTGTTGTATGTCGAGTGGAAAATCAATGACAACACCCCCCTTTCTTCCTAAGTTTGCAATATTATATGCTCTACTAACAATTTCAGGAAAACCCTTGCTTGTGTTTGCAGTTACTGAATATTTTGTAATATTTCTTGTTATTGACACCAAATCCATCTCTTGAAATCCATTTTGCCTTATTCCTGAAAATCCCCTCATTTCATTTGTTGGAACATTGCCACATATTCCCAAAACAGGAAACCCATCAAACCATGCATCTGCAAGACCACTTAATCCATTTACTGCTCCAGGTCCAGAAGTTGTAAAATATACACCAATTTTTCCTGAAGTTCTAGCATAACCTACCGCTGCAAGGGCACATCCTTGTTCATTATAACAAACATGAGTTCTTATTTCATTTTTTCTCTTATAGAGAGCATCCATAAAAGGAACTATGTACCCACCTGCATACCCAAAAACATCTGTAACGTTGTTTTTTATAAGAAAATCAACTAAACACTCGGAACAATTCATCACATATCCTCCATCTTATCAATCATATAAATCTTCTTCTGAGATAGTCAAAAGGGCTCTAAAAAGTCCTATGTCGGCTTTAGTAGTAATTTTTATATTGCTTGTTGTTCCTTTAGCAAAAAACACTCTTTCACCAAAATAAATATACATTGAACTAGTAAATGTAAAATCGTGCTTGTTCATCATCTCAGCACTCTCATACAATTCTAATACCTTGTCATATCTATAAGCTTGTGGAGAAGCGGTTAACATAACACGACCTCTTTCGATGTCTTTTATTCCAGATATTCCATCATCTGTATAAACAATTGGAGGATAACATATTGTTGAAGAAGAAGCATTTCCCTTTTCGTGAGCAATATTCAAAACTTCATTAATTGCTTTTTGTGGTAAAATAGGTCTCACGGAGTCATGAATCACTACAATATCATCGCTTTTACATTTATTCTTTAGAGAAAATATTCCGTTTCTAATTGAATCATGGCCACAAGCACCACCCTCAACAATAGAACATACTTTTGTTATATTATACTCTTTTACAATTCTATTAATGTAATCAATCCAATCATGTACACAAACAATTACAATAGAATCGATGGAATCATTATTTTGAAATCGCTCTAATGTGTATATAATGATAGGCTTCCCATTAACTTCAATAAACTGTTTAGGAATATCTATTCCCATTCTACTACCCACACCACCAGCCAATATCAATGCTGTATTCACAACATATCCTCCTCTACTTCGGATAAAATAATTAACCGTTGGACTAGTTGATTTTTACAAAGATAGTAAAGCCCAACCATATGCATTAACTTCTTGCACAGAAATTCTTTCTTAACTCATTTTTAAACGCCTGTGCATGGGGCTTCAATTTCTGTTCCTGGATTATCTATTGGATTATTATTCCCTTGTTATGTTGAAGGTTTTTCCTTGTTATGTTATTTTTACCAATATTATCAAAAAGATCACAAGATGTTGCAGTAAGTAGAAACACGACCAATAAAGCAATAACCACTAACAAACAAAATACTCTTCTGTTCTTTCAATTAGATAAACGAGGCGAGCTAAAAATATTCTTTAAATGAACACACTTTGTAAATTATAATATTATATATAATAAACTTTTACGCGCGTAAATACAACACCTTTTAGTTTTTATGGAAACCATGGTGGAATTAGTCAGTTCTCAAAGTAAGTGCAACAGTAAGTGCAACATTCGGCATTTTGTCTCAAAGTAAGTGCAACAGTAAGTGCAACATTCGGCATTTTGTCTCAAAGTAAGTGCAACAGTAAGTGCAACATTCGGGATTTTGTCTCAAAGTAAGTGCAACTTCACAAAAAAGGTTGTTTGGCATAGAATGTATCCATGCAGTTTTGCAAATACCCTAGAGGAGGA
>JAQVOV010000125.1 GCA_028702395.1 Candidatus Omnitrophota bacterium | reverse complement strand
ATACTCCCCATTTTTAAATGCTTTCATTATTTTTATTTTTTCTTCTGAAGACATCTTGCCGTGCAAAAGTGCAACATTAAGTTCAGGAAAAACTTGCTTGCTTATTTTATCATACATTGAAACTGCACCTTTTATCTCACTATCATCGTCACCCTCTATCCTTGGATAAACAATATAAGCTTGCCTGCCTTTATCAACTTCTGATCTTATGAATTCATACACATTATTTCTTTTCTTTTCAGCTACCCAATACGTTTCAACAGGTATTCTCCCAGTTAGTTTACTTTTTATGAACGAAATATCCAGATCCCCATAAATAGTTATCGCAAGTGTCCTGGGTATTGGTGTTGCTGTCATATAAAGGACATCCGGATTATTCCCTTTTTCTATCAAAGTTTTTCTCTGTCCTACTCCGAATTTATGCTGTTCATCTACAACAACTACACCCATACTTTTAAATTCAACATCTTCCTGCAAAAGTGCATGTGTACCAACAATAAGATCAACTTTTCCTTCTTTGATATCCTGTTTTAGCATCTCTTTTTCTTTTTCATTTATATCACTTATAAGAAGTTTTACATTCATCCCCATAGGCATAAGGAACTCACATATCGTCATAAAATGCTGCCTTGCAAGTATCTCAGTAGGTGCCATAAAAACAGCTTGATGATCATTTAATACACTCAAAATAACGGCATATAAAGCTACTACAGTTTTTCCGCTTCCAACATCTCCCTGAAGAAGTCTATTCATGGGTTTTGAACTTGTCATATCCTTTGAAATATCGTTTATTGCATTTAATTGTTCCTCAGTAAGCTCAAAAGGGAGAAGTTTTTTGAACTTGTCTAAAAGGTCATGTTCTTTTTTATGAGATAAACCTTGTTTACCTTTTTCATTACCAGCTTTTTTTTTCGCAAGAGCCATTTGAAGTAACAGAAATTCTTCAAAAACTATCCGTCTATATGCTTTTGTAAGCATATCAAAAGAAGTAGTAAAATGTATGTTTTTTATTGCTGTTTGACAATGTAAAAGATCTCTTTTTTCAATTACATTTTCGGGTAATATTTCTTTGATAGAGAACAAATACTCTGTTATAGCTTTATCAATAATATTTCTAATATATTTCTGTGAAATTTCAGCTGTTAACGGATAAACAGGTACTATACGCCCTGTATTTAAAGAATTTTTTTGAATTAACTCTATTTTTTCGTAATCAGGATGGACCATCTGAACCTTATCATATCTGTCTATCCTGCCATAAAAAACCACTTCCTGACCTTCTACAAAATTCTTTTTAAGAAAAGGCATATTATACCACACAACATATATACTGCCTGTTTGATCAGCTACTTGCATCTGAAAAACTGATTTACTCTTTATTTTTGTAGTAAAAAGACTTATTTTTGATATTTTCCCTTTTATACTTTGGAATTCTCCTATCTTAACCTGCCTTATGGGAGTTATAATACTACGATCTTCGTATCTTCTTGGCAGGTATAAAAGAAGATCCTCTATAGAATTAATGCCAAGTTTAGCTAAAATCTCAGCTTTTTTAGGCCCAACTCCTTTTAAATATCTTATTTCGGTATTAATGGTTTTCAATGTCGCGTTGCTCCAAGAAAAGAAGTAAAAGATCGTAAATCGGTAACCGTGAACCGTAAGGTTAAATGGACACTAGATCCCGGTATTTGCCAGCTTGATATCTGGCAAAACTTTTAACCCTGTACCGTGAATCCGAAGGATTTTCTGGTGCAGGGCGGGATGACAGTTATAAGTCCTTTAAACCGTCCTGGTTTCTGGTCATCCGCCAAATTTTGGCGAGATCTCGCCATCTATGATGGCGGACTGGTCGCTGGTTTCTATCCCCTATTAACTCTATCCAGAACCTTCCACCCTTTTACCTTTTACCTTTTTACTTTTAACTTTAAAAATTAATTTTCGAAGAAAATTAATTTTTCTCTTGCAATGATACTCACAATATGTTAATATTTCGTTCTATTCAATGTATATATTATAATAATAATTAAAGAAATACAAATAAAAAGGTGACAAATATGGGAAAAGAATGTTTTTACTGCAAAAAGAAAGTAATGGTTGGTAGATCTATAGCAAGAAGAGGTAAACCAATAAAACAAGGCGGAATTGGTTTGAAGACAACCGGTATTACAAAAAGGACTTTTGAGCCAAATCTTCAGAATGTTAAAATTGTTATTGATGGCAAGAACAAAAGAGTAACTGCTTGTACAAAATGTATTAAAGCTGGTAAAGTTGTTAAAGCTGGTAAAAAGGTTGCAAAGGTTACAAAAAAAGCATAAGATTATAAATAACTAGATAAATAAAAAAAAGACGAATATTATTTTCGTCTTTTTTTTATTTATTATCAATCGTTTTAAAATCAACTTCCCAATGCTCCTAATTCAGATTCTACTTCTCCTCCAATAAAAAATATATTTCTTACTCCTTTGACAGATACAGGACATGCCCCAATCGGAATAGCACCAACTCCAATAAGAGGTCTACATATAGTTTGTGTATTAATAGATCCATAGGCGCCGCCTATTTTACACACCTGTAAAATAGCCTGCTCTGAGTCAAGATTGACTACTGTTATTTTTGGTTGAATATATTTTTTCATATTTTAAAATACATTTCTAATTTTTCTTTTGGTTTTAATTAAATAAAACCTATGCCTTTGATAAAAGTCAAGCTGTTTAATACATGCAAATGATACAAACTTTATATTTTGTAATATACACTATTTGTATTTTTGTGTCAATTCGAAAAAAGCTTTGATAATTGGGATATGAAAATCTAGCATGTATAAGTAAAAAGCGTATGTATTAAAGATAAACAAGCAAACAATTTGTCCGTTTTTTTTATTTCGATACTTTTTTATGAAGGGTGATTATGTCCCGGACTAGCATTGAACGAAACATTACCGTTAACAACGCTTCTTACAGGATAAGAACAAATTCCCGTTGCTGTAGGACGATATGCTTCACAATAACCATTAAGCGTATTACCAAACCAACCACCACCAATCTGACAAACTTCTAAGATTGCTTGTTCCGCTGAAAGTTTAACTGCTTTTATGTTTGGCGTTATATATTTTTTCATAAAGAAATTGCCTCATAAAGAAAAAACACAAAATCATGAAGGAGCAGCTCCTGAACCTGATATAAAAGATCCTGACTCTAGCTTCCCTCTTGCTGAGAATACACACCATGTATCTTCTGTAAGACCTTGCCTATATACACAAAACTGAGAAGGATCCCCAACCATATAAGCTCCACCTATTTTACAAACCTCTAATATTGCTTGTTCAGAATTAAGCTCAATGGCTTTAATTACTGGTTGTTTATATTTCTTCATATCTACCTGCTTTCTTATTAGGGAGCAGAAACTACAGGAGCTGTTCCCACTATTTGTAGACTTCTTATAGTTTTTACAGAAGTAGCACATTAAAAAACAAAAATTGCACCTCTAAGATAACAAATATTACCACTTACACCATCAACTGTACAAGCTTCCAATATTGCCTGATCTGGATCAAGTAAAACTGACTTTATTTTTGCTAACTATATTGTTTTCTCATGATCATTTGTTAAAATTTACTACTACAGCCTAACGCAAGATCATAGAAAAGAGGATCCATTTTAACAGCCTTGATATTTGGTCTAATATATTGTTTTTTCATGAAGGCTGATTTTGTCTAAGAGTAGCCTCAAACCAATTATAACCTTTAGCAACTCCCCTAACAGAAAAAGTGCAAGACGACGCAAAAGTTTCGGGATAAGAGTGATATGGCTCACAAAAAGAATTAGTTCCACCACCAAACCACCCACCACCAACTTGACAAACCTCTAAAATGGCTTGTTCACCTAAAAGCTCAACTGCTTTTATGCTTGGTTTTATATATTTTTTCATATCGCGTTACTCCAAGGTAATGATAAAATACTGATTTTTGTTATAATGTAGGGGTGTATCCTTCGACAAGCGTAGGATCGAGATTGCAATACGCCCCTACTAATTTAAAAAAAGCGGACAAATTGTCCATCTTTTTTTCATTTTCGCTTGTATCTTTTCAACTTGGTTTTTGATCCATTGTCGCACCATGCATAGCGGGAGAATCTCCGCCAACTCCCTTAACAGCAGTATTACAAGGTGTTTCTCCTGCTCCAATAACCCTAAAATGAACACACCCATCTAATGTACCAAATCCCCAAAAAACACCTCCATCAACCATACATACCTGCAGCACTGCCTGATCAGGATCCAAAGAAATTCTTTTGATTTTTTGTTTTATATATTTTTTCATTTGCTTTTTATGCTGTTTTCTGTAACAAAGTTTAACACAGATGACAGTTCATAACCCCTATTAACCTTTTGGCTTCTAACCCTTATCAACTCAATCCAGCACCTTCTACAGACTAACGGCTAAAGGATCTCTTCCTTTTTCCTTAATCTCTTACCAACCATAGTCTAGAAACTTATAATCACATTCATGAAGGCTGATTTTGTCCAGGACTAGCCTCTGCCCAGTTATAACCTTTAGCAACTCCTCTTACAGCAAAAGTGCAAACCACCCCCCAAGGTCCTTCATCAGAGTGATATGGTTCACAATAAACACTATATCC
>JAQVOV010000124.1 GCA_028702395.1 Candidatus Omnitrophota bacterium | reverse complement strand
GAACCTGTAAGAGGTGATGATCCAAAAAGACCTCCGCCTCTTTTGCGTAATTCCCTGTTATCAATACGCAATCTGCAACACATACTTCTTGCATCTTCAGGGTTCATATCTGAATTAATATAATTTGAGAAATAAGGAAGTCCGTATTTTGCAGTAACCTCCCATAAAAGCTCAATATTCTGATTATCCCAATCAAAATCATTGGTTATATTATATGTTGGTATTGGAAAAGTAAAAACTCTCCCCTTTGCATCTCCTTCAAGCATTACTTCAAGAAAAGCTTTATTGAACATATCCATTTCTTTTTTAAATTCCTGGTATGTTTCTTTTTGAATTTTCCCGCCGATAATAACACCTTGTTCTCTGTAATATGAAGGTACTGTTAGATCAAGTGTTACGTTCGTAAAAGGAGTTTGAAATCCTACTCTGGTAGGAACATTAACATTGAACAAAAACTCCTGTAACGCTTGTTTAACACCCTTATATTCAAGATTATCGTATCTGATAAATGGTGCAAGCAATGTATCAAAATTCGAAAATGCTTGTGCGCCAGCTGCTTCTCCTTGCAATGTATAGAAAAAATTCACGATCTGTCCTAGTGCACTTCTAAGATGTTTTGCAGGCTTGGATTCAACCTTTCCAACCGCTCCTTTAAAACCATTCAATAAAAGGTCCTGAAGATCCCATCCTACACAATAAACACTTATCGCCCCTAGATCATGAAGATGCATGTCCCCTTCAATATGAGCTTTTTTAATATTCTCAGGATAGATCTTATTAAGCCAATATATCTTGCTGACTTCAGATGCAATATAGTTGTTAAGTCCCTGCAAAGAAAAACCCATATTACTATTCTCATTTACCTGCCAATCAAGTTTTCCCAGATATTGATCAACAAGGTCAACATTGAATTTAGATGTTATTTCCCTTATGCGGCTATGTTGTTCTCGATATAAAATATATGCTTTTGCAGTTTGCTTATAAGGAGATGTAGTAAGAACTTCTTCGACAATATCCTGTATTTCTTCTACTGAAGGCATTCTTTTTGCGAATAGATGATGAGCAAGGTTTAAAACTTTCAGAGTTAGCTTCCTAGCAACTATTTCTCCGAATTCTCCAGTTGCCTCTCCTGCCTTTTGGATAGCTTTTGTTATCTTATCAGCATCAAAAGTCTCAGAATGCCCATCTCTTTTAACTATCTTTTCCATTGCCTTGAACATTACTCTCATCTCAGATTCCATACACTTCTCCTTTTTTTATATGTATAATAAATTATTTAATTTCAGTAAGCACAGGATATTTTCCACAAGCAAATTTCTCTCCTTCTGGGCAAAACTTAAGCGTTTCACATTTTGGCCCTGAGTTTTTCCCGAAAATAGAAGGTAATTTTTCTTTACATAACTGCAACATTTCATTTGCAAGTGCTCTTATTTCCCATTGAGCCCTTGTACAGCATCTTTCTTTAAAAAAATGCAATAATTGTCTGGCATTCATCGTGACAACGATCTTGGTCTCTGCAGCTTGTGGAAGAACAAACCTTGCATCCTCGTTGGCTTTTTCACCTCTTATTCCATCTTGGTCATACAACTCAAGGAGTGCATTATAACTGTGTTGAATATTATCCAAGACCTTCAAATATTCTGCTTTCATTTTTTTATTTTTTTCTATGGATGGAGGGACAATATAATCAAACCCTTTTTCTTTTACATATCTCTGACTTTGCTGAGAATAGGATGCAATTCTATGTCGCACCAATTGATGTGTCAGCGCTCTTGAAACTCCCTGTATAGCAAATGTGAATTTAACATGTTCTAACGGGCTTTCATGCCCTGAGGCAGCTATTTTTCTTACAAACTCTTCTTTTTGTTCTTCGTCAATATCTTCATTAAAAATATCCCCTGCAAATTTAGAGGAATAACACTGTCTGCAGGATGCATATATTATAGATAAAGCTTCTTGTGTAAAATCAATAAGCTCTACATTTAATTTAGCTTCAGCCATTTATCTCCCCCTAATACCAATAAACCATTTACTTATTTTTCATGGCGATCATACATTTTTAATTCAAGCCTTTTAAGTGTATCACACAATATATAGATTGTCAATTTTTTTAAACAACAATATTTAGTGTTTTTGCAAATAGTTCAATTAGCAATAGTTACAAATATTTACTACTCATAAAGAACAAATTCAATAGGTATTTTTACTTGAATTTTGTTATTGATCCCTGCAAATTTCCATTTTCTTACTGCTTTTACAGCCTCAGTATCAAGCATATTGAACCCTGACGATTCATAGATCTGTGCATCGTCAACATTGCCTTTATTATCAGTAACAGCAAGTATAATGACCTTACCTTGCCAGCCTTGTATTCTTGCCAGCTCAGGATAATCAGGTTTATTTTTTACCAATAGAGCATCGATCTGTTTTAAAATGAATTTATCTTTCAACACCGGTATATTTATTTTCTCGATATTCAAAACATTTTCATGTATCATTTCTTTTTTTTCTTCTTCCCTTTTTTTCTCATTTCCGTTTTTTTCTTTTTTTGTTTTGACTTCATCAATACCCGAAGAAACAACTTTCATCTGAAGATCACCTTTGATAATATCGTTTTTTTCTGCAGCCGATCCTTTTTTGTCGATCTCATTATTGGTTATTTCAATGTCAGGCAAAAGTCGAACAAGAGAGACCTCTATGCTATTGTTATCATTAACATCAACTTGATCTTTAATGTTCTTTTCAGGCTTTTCAGGGATCAAAAATATCCCTGTATGCAGCATAAGTGAAACTAATAATGAAGGCAGAAAAAAGTTATTCATTCTTCACCACTGTTTGTAATGAAACTTTTTGAATACCTGCAATTTTCAGTCTATCGATTATATTTATTAGGTCTTGATAAATGACCTTCCTATCTGCATTTATAAAGACCTTTAGAGCAGGATTCTCAGAAACTCGTTTTTTTAAACGTGTTATAAAAGCATTTTGCGAAACAACCTCATTATCTATGTATAACAGTTTATTTTCGGTAACGGTAACAACAATAGATTCTGACTTTAACTCTACCGCTTGCGTGGCTGTAGGAAGTTTTACATCTAACCCTTTATTTACAGACATTGATAAAAAGCTATATACAAAACAAACTAAGATCAAAAAGATCATGTCCAAAAGAGGGATAAGTTCTATTCTTGCTCGTTTAGCTTTTACATGTATTTTCATCTGAAACACCCTTGTATATTTTTAGATCCCTGTAATTATATTTCTTCTATGTTTTTATCACTTGAATGTGCTAACTCAAGTGCATTGACATATTTCTCTATCTCTTGAGCATTTTCTTCCGTGAAGGAATTAAAACAATTGAATGGTATAAGAGTAAATACTGCAATAATAAGACCAGCTGCAGTAGTTATAAGTGCCTGTGCTATCCCTCCTGTCACAGCAGTGGGATCAACTATCTCTGTACCCTGTCCTATGATCCCAAAAGAAACAATAACCCCGAAAACAGTCCCCAATATCCCAAGCAGAGGCGACAATGTTATTATAGTATCTAAAACAACCAAATATTTTTTCATGAGATTTATTTCATTTGCCCCGGCAGCTTCTAAAGCAGTTGTGAAATTTGTTTTATAATTTTTTATCCCCTCAGCCAGTATTGCGACTCTATGATCTTTAGTTTTTTTGCAATTTGCCAAAGCTTCGTTTATCTTGCCTTTTTCAACCAACCTAAGGATCATATTCAATACACGATCATTTTTTTTAGTCCAAATACCGATCCAAAAAACAATTCGTTCTATTGTTATGGTCACAGAAAAAACAGAACATAATAAAAGCAGATACATAACAGGGCCGCCTTTATATAATATTTCCAGCATATTAACCTCCAACTATATGTTTTAAAGATTTAATGATTAGATATGTTATTCTACCATAAAGATTTTAGATTTAAAAGGATGTTTTACTCAATATTTATTTATGTTCTTGAAAAATGTTTTTTTGGTAGGGGCAATTCATGAATTGCTCCTACTTTCGGCAAGTGAATATAGCCCGCTTAGGTGCAGGATAGCCTTCTATAGTCTTTGTTCTATCTTTTGGATCAAGGAAGTCCTCTAAAGAACACTTTCCGGACCAATCTGTAGCTCTTTGTTCATTGGCAGTTGTTTTCGAAACATCCACTACTTTTATATCATTAAACCTGCATTTTGAAAGCCACATTTTCAAAGTCTCTACACTTGGAATAAACCATAAATTCGGCATTTGTGCATACCTATCTTCCGGCATAATTAGATCTCCTTTTTTCCCATCACAAACAATTGTTTCAAGAATAAGTTCTCCCCCTTCCTTTAAAAAGGAATGCAGTTGTATTAGGTGATCAAAAGGACTTCTTCTGTGATATAGAAGTCCCATAGAAAAAACTGTATCAAAACATTCGCATTTCATGGGTATATCATCAATCCCCAAAGGCAGAACAGCTATATTATCTATAGAAGCATACTTATTCAAAAAATTAAACTGCATAACATATTTCAATGAAGGGTCTATCCCGAAAACTAAAGAAGGTTCTTGTTCAAGCATTCTAAAACAATGATATCCATTTGCGCAACCAACATCAAGGACTATACGATCTTTTAGTGGTATTATATGATCCTTTAACCTATCCCATTTCATATCAGAACGCCATTCAGCATCAATATCCATACCAAACA
>JAQVOV010000123.1 GCA_028702395.1 Candidatus Omnitrophota bacterium | reverse complement strand
AGCAGATATGACTAGATCTAAAAAGTATATAAGAGGCATAAAATTCAGGAGTTTTGAGCAAGGATTGCGAAATACTGTGCGATGGTTTGAGAGGATATTAAGCGAATAGAATAATAAGATAAAAGATAAAACTTGCCTGCCGGCAGGCAGGGAATAAAGATAAAAGAGTGGAAGGTTCTGGATTGAGCCACGAGCAGCGAGCTACGCGCGGCGAGCTAATGGAACATCCTGAATGAGGTTTAGGTAGGGGCGTATTGCAATACGCCCCTACTAAGAAACAAGAAAAAATTCAACAATGATAACGAAGTTTATCTTTAGAAGCATGGAGGTTATATGAAAAAAATAAACGTTGTTGTACCAATATATAATGAACATGAAGTTTTGCCTGAACTTATATCAAGGTTGCAGAAAGTTACTAGCCAATGTAAGGAATATGATTTTTCATTTATTATGGTTGAAAACGGTTCTGTTGATAATTCGTTAGCTATTCTAAAAGAAAAAAAGAAAGATGATAACAGGATAAAAATACTTAAATTATCAAGAAACTTTGGATGTGACGGAGGAATAACAGCCGGGTTAAAATATGCGGATGCAGATGCTGTTATTGTCATGAATGCTGATCTGCAGGACCCTCCTGAACTTATTTTAGAATTTACAAAAAAATGGGAACAAGGTTTTGATGTCGTTTATGGAAAGATAAAGAAAAGAGTAGGCGGGAATTTTATTCGCAATATGTGTTCTTCATTATTCTATTTTATTATAAACTCTCTTACTGGAGGAACTTTCCCTAGAAATGTAAGTGATTTTAGATTAATGGATAAAAAGGTAGTAAAAGTAATTAACTCAATGCCTGAAAATAACAGATTCATTAGAGGTATTGTTGCTTGGACAGGTTTTAAGCAATCAGGTATTGAATTTGAAAGACCTGATAGATTTGCGGGTAAACCTAAGGCAGGATTTCTTGAGGTATATAGAACAGCTTTGAACGGTATTTTTTCATTCTCATATTTTCCTCTTAAGATAACAACTTTCATAGGTGTTTTTATGTCATTAGTCTCTTTTGTAATTATGTTACTTTTCATAACATTATTCTTTGTTCATGGCAGAGAAGTCCCGGGACATTCATCTGTCATTGTCACTATGACATTTTTATTCGGCATGTTATTTTTTATACTAGGAGTGATAGGTGAATATATTGCCAGAATATACGATGAAACTAAGAATAGACCGAACTTTATAGTTGATGAAGAGATATTTTAGGGGTAATAGGGCTTGGTGACTAGAGACTAGAAACTAGTGACTAGAACAAATTGATCTTAAGATAAATTGTCTATAGACATAGCTAGTTACTAGTCACTAATTACTAATCACTAATGAAAGGGGGGTATATGGGTTGTGAATGTAATATGAAAGTTTTTAAGATGAAAAATAGAAAAGGTTATGCAGCAATATGTGATGAGCATTTAACAGAAGGGTTAACAAAAGAAGCTGCAATTGAGAGAATGGAAAAAGCTTTAGCAAGAACTGCGAAGAAAAATAAGAAATAAATACAGTTTGAAGGTAAAAGTAAAAAGGAAAAAGGTAAAAGTGTGGAAGGTCCTGAAAGATGTTTTTGTAGGGGCGTATTGCAATACGCCCCTACAAGGAAAAAGATTCCACAATGATAACCAGATTTTTTACTTTTGCCTTTTTACTTTTTCCTTGGAGTGAAACGACAGTGAAAAAAAACATAATAAGAAATACTACAATAATAAGTGCAGGCACTCTCTTAAGCAGAGGTTTAGGCCTTATAAGGGATATGTTCTTTGCGACTTACTTCGGAACTACTGCACAGGCAAATGCTTTTGTTGTAGCTTTTACTATTCCTAATATGTTAAGGGATATTTTAGGTGAAGGAGCTGCAAATGCTGCTTTTGTTCCGATCCTTTCTGAGTATAAACAGAAAGATTCAAAAAAAGAGTTTTGGAAAGCAGCTAACAGTATCTTGCTTGGTCTTTTTGTAATTGTATCTATTGTTATAGTCATTGGTATATGGGCAGCACCTCTTATAATAAAGATCATGGCACCAGGGTTTTCAAAAGAACCGGCAGTTGCACAGTTAGCTATAACTCTTACACGTATAATTTTTCCGTACATATTGTTTATGTCTTTTACAGCTTACAGTATGGGAGTCCTAAATACTTTAGATCATTTTTTTGCACCTGCTTTTTGCAGAGGACTTTTAAACATTGCAATAATAATAAGCATATTATTGTTTTTCCCTTTCTTAGGCATCATGTGTTTACCAATAGGTGTTCTTGTAGGAGGTGTTTTACAGGTGATTGTGCAGATACCTGTATTTAAAAGTAAAGGAGCATCCTTTGCATATGGAGCTGACATAAAACATCCTGCAGTAGTTAGATCTATAAAACTTCTTATTCCGCGAATTGCAGGCAGTACAGTATATCAGCTTAATATTATATTTGATAGAATGTTCGCATCTTTATTTTGGATAGTAGGTCAAGGTGCTATAGCCGGACTTTATTTTGCCAATAGACTGATACAACTTCCTATAGGGGTTTTTAGTACAGCTATTGGTACAGCAATTTTACCTGTATTAAGCGCGAACTTTGTTGCTAATGATATGAAGACCTTAAAAACAAATCTTCTTTTTGCTCTTAAAATAATTTTATTTGTATTGATCCCTGCAAGTGTAGGCTTGATGGTGTTAGGTAAACCAATAATAAATATATTGTTTTCAAGAGGTGCTTTTGGAGGGCAATCAGCAGAACTTACATACTCAGCATTGTTCTTTTATGCACCTGCTTTATTTGCGTTTGGATGTAACAGAATACTTGCTTTCAGTTTTTATTCAATGAACGATACTTTAACACCGGTTAAAATATCTGCATGGTCCTTAGTGATAAACATAGTTTTAAATGCTTTGCTTATGTTCCCTTTAAAAGTAGGGGGGCTTGCGCTTGCAACATCAATAGCCTCTATTTTTAATACAATTTGTTTGTATGTGCTGTTGAAAAAAAGAATAGGTAAGATCAAGGAGATATCATTATATACTTTTTTTATGAAGATCATGATATCGTCCGTAGTTATGGGTATAACAGGTTTTGTTTTTTCCGGTATTTTCCTTGCAGGGTCAATTGGTTTTCTGACATTGTTTGTTAGACTTATGCTGATCTTGATCTTATGTATTATTGTTTATATAATTACAGCTTTATTGCTTGGGCTTGATGAGTTAAAGGTACTTAAAAAATGGATATTAGAGAAAAAATAAAACAACTTCCGATCAGTCCTGGAGTGTATATTTTTTATGATAAATGTAAAAAAGTATTATACATTGGCAAGGCTCGCAATATCAAACGCAGGGTTTTAAGTTATTTCCAGAAAAAAGATCATGACCTTCGTATATCTAAAATGGTTGAACAGATAGTTGATCTTGAATATATTCCAACTGCCTCCAATGAAGAAGCTTTGATCTATGAATCCTCTCTTATTAAAGAAAAGAAACCAAAATATAATGTTGATCTTAAGGATGATAAAAGTTATCCTTCTTTAAAGCTTACTGTAAAAGAAAAGTATCCCAGGCTTATTATTACCAGAGATATTAAAAAAGATGGTTCTTTGTATTTTGGACCTTATACCAATGCCGGATTATTAAGAAGAGCCGTTATTTTTTTAAGACGCTTGTTTCCTTTAAGAACTTGCTGCAATCTTCCCAAAAAAGAATGTTTGAATTATCATATTGGACAGTGTTTAGGGCCGTGTATAGATGATGTTGAAAGATCCTATAAAGAAGTTGTAGAAGATGCTAAATGTCTTTTAAGAGGACGAAAAAAAGCTCTCATAGACAGACTTTCTAAAAGAATGGATAAGTTCTCAAAGAGCATGGAATTTGAGTCAGCTATAAAAGTGAAAAAACAAATTGAGGCATTAAGTGTTCTTGTTGATCAAAGTATTTATACCGGACCTTTAATAGATGAGCTTAAATCGCTTAAAGATATTCTGGGATTAAAGGTTATCCCTGCTACAATAGAATGTTTTGATATTTCCAATACAAGCGGGACAAATGCAGTAGGTAGTATGGTAAGTTTTTTTAATGGAAAACCTGATAAGAGTAATTATAGGAAATACAAAATTAGAACTGTAAAAAAAATAGATGATTATGCTATGATCAAAGAAATTGTAAGAAGACGATATTCAAGGCTTTTAAACGAGAATAAACAATTGCCTCAACTTATTATGATAGATGGAGGACTGGGGCATTTGCAAAGTGCAATAGAGATCAAAAAACAATTGGGGTTGAACATTCCTTTTATTGCTATTGCTAAAAAAGAAGAAGTTATATATTGTGAAGGAAAAACAAAACCCATAAAACTTTCTAAAGATACTAAACCTTTGAAGTTACTTCAATTGATAAGAGATGAAGCGCATAGGTTTGCAATTACTTATCATAAGCTGTTGCGGAAGAAGGGGATGTTTGAATAGTGAGATAATAGAATTTTAAGGAAAAAGTAAAAAGCCTGCCTGCCGGCAGGCAGGGAAAAAGGAAAAAGGGCGGAAGGTTCCTAATAGAGTTAACAGGGCTTGGTAATAAGTGATTAGAATGGTTAATAGAATTCAAGACTGTCATCCCGGTTTCCCTTCCTATCGGATCAGGGGAATACCGGGATCTAATGCTAAGAAAAAAATATAATAACGAACGGTTTAAAGGCCTTGAGATCCCGGTATTTGCCGTCTGATAGACGGCAAAACCGGGATGACAAGTATAAGAGAGTGGCAATCCAAGCATAATGCATAACGTCTAACACATAAGCACAACCTGCCTGCCGGCAGAAGAATAACG
>JAQVOV010000122.1 GCA_028702395.1 Candidatus Omnitrophota bacterium | reverse complement strand
CAATATGCAGATCTTAAAGAAGGATTGGATAATCACACAGAAAAAACAATTATAAATATTCAGGATGCACACTCAAATTTTGGTGCACAAAAGTCAATAGTAGGTGTCTTAGATACCTTATCACAAAAATATGATGTAGATCTTATTGGTATTGAAGGCTCAAAAGGGTATATTGATACAGCCTTAGTATCTGCCTTTCCGGACAACCAAGCTAAAGAAAGAACAGCTGATATTCTTATGAGAAAAGGTATAATCTCATCAGGAGAATATTTTTCAATGACAACTGATAAGCCTGTAGCAGTATATGGCGTGGAAAATACAGAGCTTTATGTAGAAAATGTACAGCAATTCAGATCTCTTGTAAAGCACAGAACTGAAAATATGAAAAACATAGAAGATCTTATAAATGCTTTAAAAGTGCTTATGCCGAAAATGTTCAGCAAAGAGCTTGTAGTATTAAATGAAAATGGGGTGTTACAGAAAGAAGGACAGATAACATTTACTGAACATTGGCAATATATATATGATCTTGGCAATAAAGAGGATCTTTCATGTGAAGATCATACTAATTTGAATAAGTTGTTACAAGTGCAGAAGCAGGAAAAAGAGATCAATTTTAAAGCAGCTGAAAAACAGAGAAAAATTCTAATAGATGTTTTGGGTAATCTAATGAATAAGCAGGATCTTGAAGAGCTTGTCCTGCAGAGCCTTAACTTTAAAATGGGTAAAGTTTCAGCAGTTGATTTTCATGAAGGACTTATTAGTTATGCGAGACAATATAACATAGAGCCAAAAGATTTCGAGGAACTTATCAAGTATAGTGAATATCTAAGGGCATATGATGATATAGATATCTTGAATATTTTTGCAGAAATAGAGAGATATGAAAACAGCATAAAACAGAAGTTGTATGTATCAGAAGATCAAAAACAACTGGATAAACTTTTTCAAGATGCGCTTTTAATGAAAGAATTATTCGATGCTAAGTTAAGTGCTGTAACTTACAGGCAATTGTCCATGATGTTAAGGAATATAAAAAAAGAAGATTTTATTTTCTTTATAAAAGATAATTATAAAAAGTATAATTTGCAGCTGCCGGAAGATCTTGATATAGCATCAGTTTTTGATGCAATTCCTGATGCTATTGCTTTTTACAAGATAGCAGAAGAGAGAAATGAAGCCATATTCAACAATATGATAAATTTAATGGATAAAAATGGTGATAATGTAGCAGCAGTTATAACAGGAGGTTTTCATACAGAAGGTATAACAGAGATCTTTAAGGAACAGGATCTTTCATATTTAGTTGTAGTGCCTAAATTCAAAGAAGATGATCCTGAAAGGCCTTATATAGCAATACTTACAAGTAAAGATGGTCCTTATTTAGGAGATATGAGAACAGGCGATTATATAGCAGTTTATTCTTGCTTTGATACATCAAGAGAGATATTAGATGAATTGGGAATAAACACAGTGCCTGTAGAACAAATGGCTTTGGACCTTTTATTTGATAATGCAGATATTGATCTTATAAAAGAGGATTATTTGGCTAACTTAAGAAGTATATATGATGTTTTAAAGGACAACGGTGTTGTTACTGAACAAGAGGCAGAGCAAAATATTAAGCAGGCACAAGAGTATATAGAAGCAAAAGAGGCGCAGAAAGCTGCAATTGAACTTGCACAAGCTGCGAAAAAAGCTGAAAGGATAAATATAGCTGTTGATTATGATCCGATCTTGATCGTTCAAGAAAGGATACAAGCTTTAATTGAAATTTCGAAAAATGAAGAAGAGTTGACGTTGGAAGATCCTAGTTTTTTTGATGGAATAGTTGGATATTTAAAGAGAACAAAGAATTATGAGCTTTCTACAGAGGAAGAGATCTTAAATGATCTTCTGGAACAAGTTAAAAAAGTTCTTGCAAGACAAGGGTATAGAACAAATGGTCTGACAGTTGAAGATATTAACTTAACATTTGGTCAAAAAGAAGACATAATCAGTATGTTCACAGTTTTACAGAAAGCACCTGTTGCAGATAAGATCAATGAGAATATCCCTCCAGAAGAGCCAATAGAAGCTCCTAAGCCTGAAGAACCTACATGGGAAACAGGTAAGCCATTATCTCCTGAACAAGAATATTTCCAGAGAACAGGAGATTGTTTTACTCAAATAATGGCTTTTATTTCTAACATTAAACGAATTTCTTCTGAAACAAGTGAAGCTCTTGAGCAGATAGACAATGATATTACAGAAAATGTTCAAGAAACTTTTCAAAATAGCCCTGCATCACTTGTAGAAGAATACCTGGCTATTTATAAAGATTCTAAATATAAAAATATTGATTTTGCAACTTTGAAATATGAAGATAAGGCAGATATTATTGCACAAGTAATAACCTCTCTTATAGGCAGAATGACTCTTATACAGGGATCGGTTCAAGAAAAAAGAGATATGTCAAAAGATATTGAAAAATTCAAAGTACTGTTAAGAAGATTTCTTGTTATAAATATATTATTTGAGCATAGCAGTGATCCTCTTTTAAATGAGATCGTAAATTCAAAAATTAAAGAGTCTGTTGAAACTGAGCAAGGATACAAAGATGCCATTGTTTCTGTAGATAAAGCTATAGGAAAAGCGATTGAGTCAAAAGAACCTTTGCCTGGATTACAAGTTATTGATAATATTAAAGAAATAGTATCTAACATGGAACTAGAACAACTTTTACAAGAATATCAGAATGTACTAGATGGATATAGACAAGGAGATTATAGTAAAAAAACATTAGCTGAACTTTCTGCACGAGAAAAAAGAGATGTTTTAGCCAATATGGGTTCAAGTGTTATATCAGCTCTTGAACCTGAATTCTCATTAGAAGATATTAATGAAATGGATCTGCCAAGTGCCATAAAAAGTTACTTTGTTCTTTTATCTGTTTTTTCTATGAGCCCAAATATTGCTGATCCAGTTTTAGAGCAAATAAGAGCAGATAGACAAAAACCTGAAATAGAAAAAGAAGAAGAGCGTGGGCCTCCTGCAATAGGTGGTTTAGGCGGAACAATATTAGGTGTAATGTTTCTTTCATCTATTATAGATGGTATTATAAAACTTTTCACAGGTGCTACAGCAGCTTCATCAGGCGTTGCTTTAGCAGGATTTGGCTCTACAAATTTTTTCCCTGTTTGTTTTACTTTATTAGCAATAAGCGGACTTTCTTATCTTCTTGTTGGCAAATTTAAAGTTAAGAGGAGCCTGATCACAGCAGGGATACTTATGGTGCTTTTTGGTATAGGTAGTGTTTTTATGCTAAAACCAAGTAACTTAGGAGATGTTGTTAAAAGTGTTTTTACTGCTAATGAGTTTGTTGAAAGGCAAATTACTGCCAAAGAACTTGCTCCAAACGAAGTTTCAATACTTAACGGTGTTTCCTTTAGTAGCCGAACATCATACAGCGGACAAAAAATGGATACACTAACTTGGAATTCCTCTTCCCTAGAACAAAAATTAGTTTTTTGTGAAGATGTTGAAAAATTTGTCCAAGAACTTAAAAAGAGTGGTAAAACTCCAATAGCAGTAACGACCTTAGGATCTTTTGCGTATAAGGATGGAGAGTACAGAATGCTTGCTGTTACAGGCCCTATGGCTTTTAATGGTGGGTATGAAGGTGTACTTAAAACAAAAAGCAAAGTAGCTGGTGCAATTGTATATAAAGATCGAGCAGGATGGCATATAGTCAAAAGTTCACAAGAGAACCTAAATATGATAGAAGCTTCCAAGGTCGAATTATACTTTTCTACAGGACCATATTTTAAAAGATCTGGGGCTCTTCAGTCAGAAGATTACTTTAAATCAGATATATCTTCTCATGTTTACATGGGGGTAGATAGTGCTGGCAATGTGAAAATGTTAAGAATAGGTGAATATCTTGCAGGAATCGATCAGGAAGATTCAAGGAAAATTGTTATAGAAGAATTTAAGGATTATGATGATGTGGTAGCATGTGATGCGGGACGATCTGATCCGACAGATCTTCAATGTTTTCTCGAAGATGGGAATATCGTTGATGCTAAAACCTGGGATGGAGGTTATCCTAAAGCAGCTGTTATGGTTTTATACGTTGATAAAGGAAAAATAAACACAAAAGTTGTTGAACAAATTAAAAAGAATATGGATATGCCAATTCTGCCAATAACATTGTTATCAGGATTATTGTTAGGGGCATTGGTAATACGTCGAAAAGCAATAGCAAATCTTGCAAAGGAAATCACTAGAGCTATTGCACAAAAACCAGAAAGACCTGAACAAGGGGAGATCGAAGAAAGTCTAGAGGAATCTAAAGCAAGAGAAGATTTAAAAGCTCAACTTGACGCTATAACTCAATTGCCTGCACAAGACCAGGATGTGTCTATGATAGTAGCTATAAGCGGAAAATACGGAATGCTATCAAAATATGTTCGTTCAAAAGTAATGGAAGAGCTTTCAAAATATTTTTATGTTGTACAAGGAACAGTAACTACATTGGATGAACAAGAAATAATAGATCTTTTATCTGCATGGGTGGTTGATAGTGTTTATAAATTAGATGACATGACACAGTCTCAAGCAAAAAGATTGCAAAAATTCATTTCTGAATGTGAAACCTTAGCGGATGTTGAAGAGGTTATAGAGGAAGTTGTGCCTGCAAATAGACCAGATTGGAAATTTCTAATAAAATGTTTTATTCGATTCCATTCAGAGGTCCAAATGCCGATATTACTTATTAACAACCAAGAAGGTTATCCTGAAGATAAAGAAGAAAGTCTAATGATGTTCAGAGGAAAGCTCATAGATGAATATCAGCAGGGGCAATATAAAGGTT
>JAQVOV010000018.1 GCA_028702395.1 Candidatus Omnitrophota bacterium | reverse complement strand
TGCCCCTTAAAACCTACCATAAACAAACGTGGCCTATGCTGAGGCAATCCATAATCTGATGCCTTAACTATTTTATATTTGAAAGAGTATCCCAACCCTTCCAATGTTTTTTTTATAATATTAAAAGTTCTTCCTCCATCATGTTTTAAAAGATGTCTTACATTTTCCAGGAAAAAAGCTTTCGGTCTTTTGGCATCTAATATTTTCACTATTTCCAAAAACATATTTCCGCGGTTAGCTTGTTTTTCCTGAAAACCCCTTCTATATCCTATTTGTGAAAAAGGCTGACAAGGAAACCCTGCGCAAAGAATATCAAAATCGGGTATCTCATTTAGATCTATATCTTGGATATCCCCTTTAAACATATTATCTTTAAATAGGTCCGGAGACATCTTTTTAAAGTTATGCTCATATGTCTTTCTCGCATATTTATCTATTTCGGAAGCAAATACACACTTTGCCCCAACATTATGAAAGGCCAAATGAAATCCACCGATACCTGCAAAAAGATCTATTATTCTGAGTTTTTTATTGTTTTCCATATTTTTTCTACACATTTGTTTGTTTTTGTTTTAATCTGCAAATCCCAAAACCTTAAAACTTTCCAACCGTCTTTTCGTAATGTTTTATTAACTTTTTTATCCCGTTCTATATTTTTTTCTATCTTATTGATCCAAAACTTTTTTCTTACTTTAAAAGCTTTTTTTGACTGTTCTCCCCACTTATATCCATGCCAAAAAGAGGAATCACAAAAAACAGCTACTTTATATTTCGTCCATGAAAAATCAGGTTTACCAAAAATGTTTTTTGAGTTTTTCCTATAGCCTTTTAAGCCATTGTTCCATAAAGCTGATGCCATTATCTTTTCAATAAAACTTCCTGTAGCTTTAATTCTGGACATGTTATAAGAAACTGTTTCTTTAGGTCGCCTGATCATTGCCTCTCCCCATGTGTAAAATTATATCATAAATGTAAAAATTTTTACAATACTATATCACTTATTTATTATCATGATCCAACCCCTCCAATAACTTAACATCATCTTTCATGTAAACCGCAGGCAAATGAGCATATTTAAGAGTGTCTTTGATCTCCGAATGACCTAATAACTCCTTTACCTTATAAATATCAACTCCTTTCTTGACCAAAAAAGAAGCATATGAGTGCCTAAGCTCGTGTAGTCTTGTTAAGTCCTTTATCCCTGCCCTATGGGCTATCTTGATCAGAACCCTGCGTAATCTGTGCTTGTCATAGGATTTAAAGACCTTTTCATGTTCTTTGGGCAATTCCTTCAAAACCCTTTCAAGCCCTTCATGCATAGGCACTATACGCTCTTTTGCCTTGCCTGTTTTTCTATCTATACCTTTAGGCATAAATGTGTCATTGCTCCTAATATAAATAAAGCCCTGCTTTAAATCTATGTCTTTCCATTCCAAATTCAACAGCTCTCCCTTTCTTAAACCAGTATGAACTAACACATAGAACATTGGATAAAACTCTGGATACTCTTTTTTGCATACTTCCATGAACTGTCTATACTCTTCTTCTGAAAGGAATCGTATAAGCTTTGAATCTGTTACTTCTACCCTTTTAAGTTGTTTAACTGGATTAGTTTCCAAATAACTCCACTCTTCAAGTTTATTGAAAAAAGCTTTTAACACAATTATATGATTATTCACTGTCCATGTTTTAGTTAGCTTTACCCTTGCAAGTTTATAATCATCTAAGAATTTTAAATTGACCTGTGATATTTTTTCAACACCTTGTACTTTGCAAAACTCTTGAAAAGTTTTTAATATGCTTGTATAACTTCTTAATGTTTGAGCTCTACGATTGGACTGTACCCATTCCAAAAACTCATTTTTTGCTGTTTCAATATTTTTGTTCTTATGAGGGAAAGTGTAAGGCGAAATAAGGGCTTCGGATTCTTTATGCTTTAATATCTCCATAGCCAAAGACTTTGTCTTAGCTCCGGAACTTTCCCGAACTCTTTTTCCGCCTACCTTATATGCCAGCCACCAGTAAGGGCTATCATTGCGTTTGAACACTTTTCCCATTGGAGCCTATCCTCTTACCAGTAAAGGTTCTTTATACTTCTCTGCATATTTATTTAATTCTGACAACCTAAACAAAAGCTTTCCTTGTACTTTATAACAAGGAATAATACCTTTATGTCGCCAAGTATAAAGCGTCATCTCTTTAATACCTAAAAACTCTGCTGCTTCTTTAATACAAATAAATCTCTCCATCTTCCCCTCCTTTACTTGAATGTTATTGTTACTTCAATAGAAACCTTATTCTTAAAATTCCTTATACAACGGCTGAACAATATACTCAACTGCACAACCTGCCATATAACCTTTGAGAAGGCCTTCTTCTCCATAGCTGTCAATTTTTGTTTTTCTACTCTTACTTCTACCATAGTTACCTCCTCGACGTTGTACCTTTCTACTAATATTTTGTATGCCTGCACTAGTAAAGTATACCATTAAACTAGTACTTTGTCAAGGGATTTTCTCCTACTTTATTAAGATTTTTTACTAGTCCCTTGACTCAATCCTATCCAGGGGCTATAATATACGCCTAAATCAAGGAGGGCTATATGCCAATAAAAGTACATTTGAGCAAACTGCTAGGAGAACGTAAGCTACGCGCCTCAGAAGTTGCCAAACAAACAGGAATTAATAAGAATACTCTTTCTGCTCTATATAATGAAAAAGTATCAGGTATTAAGTTTGATACCTTGGAGAAGTTATGTAAGTTTTTAGAATGTGAGGTTGGGGATCTTGTAGAATTTAAAAAGCAATAAAGAAGGGCATGAAATGTGTAGAATTGAAAAAGCTTTGGATAATTTGCTCATCAAAACAAAAAGTGAAATAAAATCTAGAGTTGAATGCGTTTCTTTTGATGTGGAAATACAAGATACCAAAAGTAGAGGATATTGTTATTGCCTTAAAAGAGAAGCTAACGGAAATTTGAGACTAGAAGATTTAATAGACTATATCGATGAAAAATTAGTTGATTATGCAATTCCCAAAAAAGAAAAAGAAGAAGCGCTTAGCCACTTTCAAGAAACTGGATCTACCTCAAAAATAATAAGATTAAAAAAGAAAGCCCAACAATTGTTTACTGATTTAAAAAAAACAGGTGAGGGTGGAGAGATATTGTTATATATCTTGATAGAAGAATTTTTAAAAATACCCCAATTACTCAGTAAGATGACCCTTAAAACAAGTCCCCAAATGCATTACCATGGAGCCGATGGAATATATGTTCAGTATGATAAAAAAAGCGCTCATCTACATTTATATTGGGGTGAATCAAAAATGTATCAAGATATCAATGCAGGAATAAGCAAATGCCTCGATAGTATAAAGGACTTTTTGTTAGATCCTATGTCTGCAAGTTCAGTACAAGAAAGAGATATACAATTAATAACGTCTAATATAAAAGATAATGTTAATCATCCAGAACTAGAAGATATGCTCGTAAGATATTTTGATAAAGATGATGATTTATCAAATAAAGTAGTCTATAAGGGAATATGCTTTATTGGATTTGATTGGGATAGTTATCCTACAGTAGAAATGGAAGCCACAATAGAAGATATTAAGGATAAAATTATCATAGAGTTAGAGGAATGGTATTCTAAAGTAAGTAAAAAAATTATAGCTAGAGGAAACTTAGCGTTAAAAGAAATGCATATTTTTTTAATGCCTTTTTCTTCAGTAGAAAAATTCAGAGAATATTATCTTAAAACAATAAAATGAGAATAGCAGAAAAAATATATAATCTAACAAGCTTTAAAAGACAATATGAAGCATTAATTACATTGTCTGTTTGCCGAACTATAGAAAATCTAGATTGGGCAACTGATGAAAACGTTCTATTGGAAAAAATAGATTGGAATAATATGCTAAGTATTGCGAGCCTTCTCAGTTTTTCCGAAAAAAATGAGCATTTAGATGCCGCTTTGAGAATAGCTCAAACTACATTGATTGAAAGAACAGACAATATACCTCAACAAACAGCCGCTGCAACAGTCCTTCAGAACTTGACAAATCAACCAGCGATTGACCTTGCCCTTAAAAGGGAATTATTGCCTATAGATTTTGAAGATTACCAACCTTTTACTGTAAAGTTGCAAAATAAAAAAATCAATTTTGAAAATACAATTTTTTTGAAGGAAGAAAAAGTAACTTTAAATAGATTTCAAAAAGATGTTCATGAGTCTTATGAAAGAAATAATGCTATTAGTATTTCTGCCCCAACATCTGCTGGAAAATCCTTTATCTTATACAATATTATCATGGAAGAATTGGTGAAGGGAGAAAAAAATATTGTATATCTTGTTCCTACAAGGGCTTTAATTAGTCAAGTTGAAAAAGATTTAAAACATTGTCTTAAAAAACATAATTTAAACCATACCAAGATATCTACAGTGCCTCAAATTGGTACAGAATTAAGTGAGGCCAATATTTATGTGTTTACCCAAGAGAGGCTACATTGGTTTTTGACAGAATCTAACGGTGTAAAAATTGACATTCTTATTGTTGATGAAGCCCATAAAATTGAAGATGGATACAGAGGAATATTGCTTCAACAAAAAATTGAACAGTTAGTAAGCCTTAATAATGAACTAAAGGTTTATTTTTCAAGTCCTTTTACAGAAAATCCAGAATTATTATTGCAAACAGCAGGAAATATCACGAAAAAAGATAAAATAAACACACAATTTATTTCAGTAAATCAAAACTTAATTTATACAAAACAAGTTCCTAGAATAACTAATAAGTGGGAGTTTACATTATGTTTAATAGACAAGTCTATAAGGTTAGGAACTATTAAACTTGTAGGTAGACCAACTAATGAGAAAAAGAAAATAGCCTATTTATCCCAATCTTTTTCAGCAAATAAAACAGGTAATGTTTTGTATGCGAATGGCCCAGCAGAAGCAGAACAGGTAGCAGTTGTTTTATATGATATTTTGCCCGATGAGGAAAGGTCCGAAAAAATAAATAATCTAATAGAATTAGCAAAAAAAACAATACATGACAATTATAGATTAGTGAAAACATTAGAAAAAAGGATCGCCTTTCATTATGGAAATATTCCACTGCTTGTACGTGAAGAAATTGAGCGTCTTTTTAAAGAAGGGGAAATTAAGTATTTAATTTGCACATCCACTTTGCTTGAAGGAGTTAATTTGCCAGCCAAAAATATTTTTATTAGAAAACCAACTCGCGGATCTGCAAAACCATTAAATCAAAATGACTTTTGGAATTTAGCAGGAAGAGCGGGTCGCTGGGGAAAAGAGTTTAGCGGAAATATAGTATGTATTGAACCAGATACTTGGCCTATAAAGCCAAATCCCAAGAAGTCTAAACAAAAAATAATTAAAGCTATAGATAATATTGAAGCAGATGAAAATAAATTGATAGAGTTTATAACAAAAAGAAGCCCTAGAGAGGATGCCGAAAATAATCAGGATCTTGAATTTGCTTTTTCTTATTTTTATATTAAATATTTAGAAGGAAGACTTGGCCCAGAAAAAGACTTATATTCGAAATTAATAGATTTATTTGATCAATTTAAGTCTGAAATACAGATACCGGAATATATTATAAAAAGAAACCCTGGAATTTCTCCAATAGCTCAACAAGAATTATGGGAATATTTTTGTGAAAAATTAGATAAAATTGAAGAATATATTCCTGTTTATCCGGAGGATGCAAATGCTTATCAGGAGTATGTCAAATTAATTTCGCGAATTGGGAAAACTTTGGCTAAATACCCTACTAAATTAAATAATTCACGTGCTATTTTGCTTCTTAATTGGATGTCTGGAAAGCCATTATCATATATCATAAAAAAAAGCTGGGAGTATTATAGGAGAAACCCTAAGTATAAAAACAAAAAAATTGATACTGTAATAAGAGACGTTATGAATAGCGTAGAAAATTTTGCTAGATTTAGGTTTGCAAAAGATTCTGGTTGTTATGTTGATATTCTTAAGCATTTTTTGATTTCAAATGAAAGACAAGATTTGGTGGAATTAATACCACAGCTTAACTTATGGTTAGAATTTGGCGTTTCTCAAAAAACACACTTGTCATTGCTCTCATTAGGGCTTACTAGAAATACAGCAATAGCCTTAACCGAATTTATTTCTGAAACAGATATGACGCAAGAGCAGGTTCTGGAATGGATTCGAACAAAAGACCTTTCACTGTATAATTTATCAGAAATTATCATGGAAGATATAAAATGTAATATTAATCTAGGTAAGGATTAGTACTCTTGATTGAAGCAAGTGTGTCATTATTGTGACACAATTTTTCAAAAACAACTAAATATACAAAAATAATATAAATATTAAAAATAGCACTGTTTCCCATGTTTTCTTTATAACCAACAGAAAAGCATATAGATAGGCATCTTTGAATAGAAAAATCGCACCCTTAGGGAGTGCGATTTTTTTATATGGCGGAGAGGGAGGGATTTGAACCCTCGGTACGGCTTTGCAACCGTACGGCGGTTTAGCAAACCACTGCACTAAGCCGGGCTGTGCGACCTCTCCAAAAAGCTTAGGTTAAAAATTATACCATAAAAACTTATTTTGTCAGTAAAAAGTTTTATTTAATGCCCCTATTTACCTTTTTCACCGGGCCTTTTTATGTTACGTCGGATTATCTGAATACTCTTTCGTGTCTTCTTTGGTGATCTTAGTAAAAACTGCATAATTATTGCGGAAATTTTCGTTTGCTGGATCGAGTTGAATTCCCTTTTCAAAAAATCTGTTTATTTGTTCAATTGTCCTGCTTTTTGTCTGTATATATACAAGTGCAAGCCCTATATATGGATCTGCATATGACTTATCCTGATATATTGCCTGTAAATAATTACTTTCTGCAAGATCAAACTCTTTTTCCTTGGCATAAAAGGAGGCTAAGTTAGTTCTAACTTCAACATTGTTCGGAACAAAAGAAAGTATCTGGTTATACAAAAGTTCATTAGAATAAAAGTTTATACTGTTCATGAACGTTAAACTTCCTAAATAAATAGCAAAGATCCAGATGAAGATTGATTGTGTGCTTTTTGTTACTTTTTTAAATAAAATACCTGCCATACAGCATACAATACTTAAACATCCTATTGAGGGCAAATAAAACCAGTGCTCTGCCATACATGCTCCGTAAACAACAAAATGGAACAAAGAAAAACAAACAGGTAAAAAAGTTATTGCTGCCCATAATATGAAAAAAGTAAAATCCTTTCGTTTGGTTAATTTATCAACAAAACCTAAACATGCAATACCTAAAAAAAACATGAGCCCGCTTAAAATATACAGCGGATGCCCTTTCAATATAAAAGGAGTGATATGGGTCAGATATAAAGGTACAGGATAAAACAAAAGTTTTATGTATTGGTATAGAACATTGAAAATATTTAGCATTGAAAATAAAATGGGATTAGGTTCATGAAAATATCCTGTAAATGGAACCACCTGCATCCTAAAGATCAAAAACAATATAGCAATAACAAAAAAAGGGAAAATTACCCTTTTTTTACTCCCAGGATAAAAAAAGGCCACAAGTAAAAGTAATAAAGGTGTAAGCAAAGATATTTCTTTTGCAAATAAACTGATGGAAAACAACAAAATGCTCAAAAGATAAAAAACTATATGCTTTTTATCAGAAAATTTTAAAAAACATATGATACACGAAAGCATAAAAAAAGAAACCAAAAGATCAGACCTGCTGGACAAATAGATAACAGCAGAAGAGTTTATAGGATGAATACAAAAAAATAAGGCTATAAGAAAACTTTTACGGAACGATAAAAAATATCTGAGCAATAAAAACACTAAAAAACTGTTCACTATATGCAATATTATGTTAATCACATGATAAGACCACGTTGAAAGTCCTGTCCAATAAAAATTAGCCATATATGATATTACCTGTAAAGGTCTGTAGTACGAACTTTGCTCTTGCTTGTTGGAATATAGTTGTGTTGTAAAAATTTTTGGGATAAAAGAAACATCTGTAATATATGGATTGTTTTTGATCAATATTTCATCATCATAAACGAAACTGTTCTTTATGGAAGGGAAAAAGATCGCTAAAGCTACAATAGACAAGACTAATAAGATCATTAAATTATCTATCATAGCATTTATGAATAACTTGTTTTTTTCCATAAAAACATTATACCATATTTTACAGAAAACAATAGATTTACCCTGTTTTTTATTATATACTATTTTAATGCTGATAAAAAAAAGAACTTTTATTTTTTTATGTCTTATACTGATGTTTTCTGCTTTTCTAAGGCTGCCCTCTTTTTGGATACCTCACTGGGGAGGCGATCAAACCCAATATATAAGTTTAGCATTAAAATTAAAAACAACCGGTCTTGCAGGTTATAACTTCTATAAAATAAAATTCACCGAGCAAGCTCTTAAAAATAATGATAATTTAAGATCAATAGAAACTTCGCTTTATCCCGAGAACGTAAAAGGAGACCTGATAAGAGATCTTAAACTTTCAGGCTTTGGTTATTATGACGTGCCCTTTTTTTATAAGCCTCCTTTATTTGCCTATACATTGATGCTTTCTAATTACATATTTTCATCTTTACCCGAAAACAATAAACAGGTTTTGGCAGTGATGCCAAACTATACGAAAAACAAAGCTCTAATGAAAAACCCTTCCACCAAAACTGTACCTGAAATACAGTTTTGGTCAGCTATTATACCTTTTACTTTTTCTTTGGGCCTTGTTCTTTTGACTTTTTTATTAGGGTCTTATGTTTTTTCCGATAAAGTAGGACTTTTATCAGCCTTGATCCTCTCTACGTCGGCCGTAGACATTTTATGCTCGCAAAAAATATGGCCGGAAGAAACTCTTGCTTTTTTTTGTTTATTATCCGTTTATTGGTTTTTTGTAGGTTTAAAAAGAGAACGGAACCTTTATTTTTTATTATCAGGAATATCCTGTGCTCTAGCTATACTAACAAAACAAACTGCATTGATATTGTACATAGCCCTACTCGGGTGTCTAGTATTAAAATATATCAATACAAAAAAAAATATACTTATACAACCTCCATTTTGGTTATTTTTCATTGGCGTATTTTCATTATCTTTTTTTTGGTTTTATAAGATATATATAACCTATGGGAACTGGTTATACCATCCTATATATAATGCTCCTATAGATACATCTCTGCGTTGGAATGCCGTATTAAACAAAAGACCCTATGGACTGGTTTTGTTTTTTATCGGAACACTGTTTATTTGTCCTCTAATAAATGTCTGTTTTTTAAAGATCAAAACATTTTTTAAGGATCTATGGAGTTTTATTGTGGGCAGAAAAATAGATCCTTCTTCTATTTTTCTTTGGGTCATAATTCTTTGTTTTCTTATTGCTTTTCCATATAACAAAGAACATCGAAGATGGCTGCAAATATATCCTCTTTTGGCTATATTGTCTGCGTCTCTGTTGATCAATTCCAAATTTTTAAATACTCATAAAAACTTATTATATATAATTGTTTCTTTTTCGTGTATTTGGTCCTCTTATATAGGGTTTGAAACAGTACAACAACTATGTAATCTGATCCTTTTCCCTTTTTAAGCTCTTAGAATCTAAGAACTTTTTGAACAGTTAGGCTTTATAAGGTCTTAACACTAATTAAGCTAAAATCCATTTCTTTATTGTGAAAATAAATTAGCGTTTTTTATAAGCCCAAAACCCCTTGCTGGTTTTATTTTTTTATGATATACTACGAACAAAATTATGCGCCTATAGCTCAATTGGATAGAGTACCTGACTACGAATCAGGCGGTTGGCGGTTCGAATCCACCTGGGCGCGCCATTTAAACAAAAAAGCACCATCTATGATGGTGCTTTTTTGTTTAATATGGCCGACAGGGATTTGCCAGTATATGTAAAAATATAATATCTGGCGAATCTTAAACTTTGCCAAAGGTAAAGTTTAATGCCGTGAAACAGATATAAACCCGACAATAAGGAGAGTTTATTTATTAAACGGCCAACCCTTGAGCGTGGCATATAAAAAAGAGGGCTATACTTAGTTGCAGAGCACCTTCAGCAGTGACTAAACACATTCTTTATAGCCACAGAACGAAGTTTCAGGGCGCCTCGCGAGTCACGTCTATAAAAACCTCTATTAGGACATTCCACAAGCTCGCAGCTAAAGATATTGCGCTTTGCTGACCAGGTGTGTCTCGAGAATACTAAAATACTTTTACTTTTGTTTTTTCTTTTATTTGCTTGTATATATCATACGTATTTTTATCGTTAGGATATTTTTCATACTCCTTCAGAAAAAAATACACTGCTTTTTCTGTATCGTTATTCAGCAAATAAGCATTTGATAACATGTGATCTATATGCGGATAATCTGGATCTAATCCCCCCCCTTTTTGATAGCATTTTAAAGCTGACTCGTTATCTTTGCTAAGATAAAAGATCTGGCCTAACATAAGCCATGCCTCTACATTCTCAGGTCTTAGATCAATTGTTTCCATAAAACATTCATAAGCTTTTTTTATTTTACCTTGAGCAAAATAAACCTGTCCTAATCTATAATAAGAATATTCATCAACCATTGTAAAACTCTTAAGCAAATTCTCTGCTTTTTCATATTCTCCTTTTTCACATAAAACTATTACCATATTTTCAATAATATAACCGTGTATTTTCCCGCTGTTGATAAGTTGAGAAAAAATTTTATCGGCTTCCTCAAGATCTTTGTTTTTCAATGCAATAACACCCATATTATTAAATGCAAGCGTGCTGACAGTATTTGTCTTTTTGTAGAATTCCTCTATTTTTTTCAGTAGTTTCTCATCATTTTGCCACATATCAATATTATAGCTTACAAAAAAAGCATAATAAAGGATCACCCCCCCCCATATTAATAACCTTAAGATCCTTTTATTTTCAAAGCAGCAATAAACAGAATATACTATCATTATAAAAAAGCTTATGGATGTAAGCCCAAACCAATGTTCCAGCATTCCTATGCCTTCCTTAGGAAATAAATCAATATACCTAAAAAACGGCAAATATGAAACGATCAACCATAAAAGCAAAAACAATATAACCTTATTTTTTTTTATAAAAGAAAAATAAACTCCTAAAAACAAAGAAAATATCCCTAGAAAAAACAAAGAACTGTTCATTAAGCTTATTTGATGTAATTTTGGCAAGATCCTGAAAAAATATAGATCTTTTGGGAATATCAAGATCTTTAAATATTCCCAGAAAACTCGTACAGTTTCCATTAAAGTCTCGTAAAATCCATGTACAGAAACAAGTTGAACCCTAGAAGCAAAATCAGCATGATAAAGAACTCTATTTAGTAAAAAAAATCCCGTTATTGCAAAAAGACATATAAAAAAAGTAATCGCTTTTTTTCTTTCGATATTTGATCTTACACTGAAATAAACTATTAATGCATAAAACGGAAAAAAAACGGCACTCTCTTTTGCGAATAAAGCTAAGAAACAAGCTAAAATAGAGAACGTTCCATATTTTTCACCTTTCCCTTTAAACAGTTTTGCTGCACAATATAGTCCTGAAAATAAAAAAAGAAACACAAATAGGTCTCCTCTTCCTGAAACATATGCAACATCAGCAACAAGAAATGGATTAACGCTAAACAGAAGACTTACTACGTATGCTATTTCTTTATTATTAAAAAGCTCATTCAGGAATAAAAACAATAAAAATGAGCAAATACAAAATAGAAAAATATTGGTTATATGATAACCTGTGGGATCTAATCCATAAAAACTGTAATCAACCGCATATGAAATGATCTGTATTGGCCTATAGTAACCACTAAGACCACTTTTTGCAAAAATAAAAGGGTCACTCGAAAAAATTCTGGGCATTAAATTTATGTTTTTAATGTAACAATTATCTACAATAAAACATTCATCATCAATAACAAACTGAAAATATATTGTACATGCATAAACTAAACAAATAACTATAGACAAAAAAATAAACAAAAAAAGATATTGTTTTGATGTTCGATCGTTCATATTTCCTTTTTAAAAGCTATTATTATCCTATACACTTTACCTGAATATAGAGATCCAGTTATTGCATTAATTGATCAATTTATTATATCATGAATTTTTATACTTTTCTTGTATGTATAAAAAAAAGAGGCCTGCTAAAAGCAGACCTCTTTTTTTTTATATTCTTTACTTATTTTATGCTAATTTTCCTGTCCATGTGCTTTGACCTGTAGTCCTATTCCATGTAAAATCCCCTGTAGTAGTAGCAACCCCACCATCTTTTGTTGTCCTAGTAGCTCGTACGGTGTAAGTAGTCGCATTTGTTGCTCCTGAAGCTGGAGTCGTTATTGCATATGTCCATAACGTTAATGTTCCTGATGTAGGAAATGTTACATAATTATTATTAATAACATCAACCCCACCATACCATCCGTGTTCAAGGAAATATAATTCTTGTGCACTTTTAATGGAACTTATAACGTTTCTTGCTTCTGCTGTTCTTGCTTTTTCCATAAATGACTGATATTGTGGTATTGCTAAACTAGCAAGAATACCAATTACAATGATAACCATTAAAAGTTCAAGCATTGTAAAACCTTTTTTACTTGTTAAAACTCTCATTTTAATCCCCCTGTTTTGTGTGAATATAGAAAACAAGATATGTTATCTTTTTAATTAAGATATGCCTTTTTTATGATAGGTCTTATATATAAAAGAGGTTGCCCTCTTTGTAAGGCTAATTTCTTGTATTCTATAAACACTAGTTAAAATCAATTAATCTTTCCTTTTCTCATATCTAAATTATACATGACTTTTACACAAAAATCAAGTTTTCTCTATTTAATTAATCCATTAAAAAAGTTTTTTTATCTCTTACGACCCTGCCATACTGAAAATAGGCATAAACAAAGCTCCTAAAAGTGTGCCAACAACAACTGTCATCAAAACCATAACTAAAGGTTCAAGTAAAGCTGTAAAAGCTGTTATTAATGTATCGATCTGCTCTTTATAGTAATTTGAAATTTCATCAAACATTCCGCTGAAATTACCTGTTTTTTCAGCAACAGTCATAAGCTGTATTGTAAGCGGAGGGAACAATCCCGTTTGCTGAAGAGCTTCAGATAATGGTACACCTGCCATAACCTGCATTTTTGCTGCTGCTATATTATCTGCAAAAATAATGCTTTGTGCAGTTTTTAAAGACACTTCAATTGCTTTTATTATAGGAATACCGCTTTTTAAAAGTGCTCCCAAACTTGATACGAATTTTTCAATTGAAACTGCTATAAGAAAATTGCCTAAAACAGGTATCTTGAATAAAAGACTTTCCCATATCCTTTTACCTGTAGGATTAGATGTGAATTTATGGAATCCAAAAATGAACAATGCAATAATTATAATGCCGTGAATAAAATACTTTTGCAAAATTTCACTAAGATTTACTACCATCATTGTTACTCCAGGCAATTGTGACCCTAAACTATCAAAAAGCTTTATGAAAGTAGGTACAATTTTTACCATGAAAATAACAACTGCTGCTAAACACCCTATAATTAACATTGCAGGATATGTTAATGCACCAATGACTTTTTTTGTTATTTGCTCTCTTGCCTCTAAAAAAGCAACTATTTCTCTCATAACATAAGGCATTTTTCCTGAAAGCTCTCCTGCTTCCATCATATCAACCCAATATGTATTAAATACTTTAGGATGTTTTGACAGAGCATCCCTAAAGGAAGAACCTGATTCAATATCAGTTTTAACTTTTTTCACAACTTCTAACAATGTTGAACTTTCAACCTGAGTAATAATAACATCAAATGCTTCAACAAGGGAGATACCGTTCTCCAATAAAATAGCAAGTGTTTTGGCGAAAAGTGTCAGATCTTTTGACTTAACTCCTTTATGCAATTTTTTTTTGAATGAAACCTTAATTTCCTCTGTTTCTCTAATTGATAAAACCAATGAACCTGAATCCTGAAGTATTTTTTGCAAAGCAACCCTGTTTTCAGCACGGCCTCTGCTTTCAACTATCTTCCCGCTTTTATCTCGTATTTTATATGCGTAATACGGCATCTTTCCCTTTCACTTTATATGATTTTAGTGATTAGTAACTAGTGATTAGTGACTAGAAAAGTCTATAGGGCTTTTATCTTAAGATCAATTTATACTAGTCACTAGTTTCTAGTCTCTAGTTACGAACTCCTATTAACTGATAATCTAATCACCAATCCCTATTAACTCTCAATATCTTTAAATCAATTTATTCTAGTGACTAGTCACTAATTACTAGTCACTAAGAAGTTCCCATCGTTATCGCTAAGATCTCGTCTAAAGAAGTCAATCCTTGCTTTACTTTTTCCAAACCATCATCACGTAAGGTCTTCAATCCTTTACTCAAAAGAAAATCTCTTATATCAACCATATCTGTCTTTTTTTCTATCATACTTTTAAGATGTTCATCAACAGACATAACTTCAAAGATAGCCATTCTCCCTTTATATCCTCTATTATCACAAACATCACATCCCACAGGGCCATATACTTGTACGCCTTCAAGACCATATTTATCTATAGTTTCTTTTTCCAAATGAATTACTGTTTTACACTTAGTACATAACTTACGTGCTAATCTTTGAGCTATGACGAGATTAAGCGTAGTACTAAGCAAAAATGGCTCTATACCAAAATCTAAAAGTCTTGAGATCGTTCCTACACAATCATTAGTGTGTAATGTGCTGAACACCAGTCTTCCTACAAGTGCGCATCTAACACATATTTCAGCTGTTTCAAGGTCCCTTACTTCTCCTACCATTATAATGTCAGGATCCAATCTCAAAAAAGCACGTAAAACTCTGGCAAAGTCCAACCCTATATTTGCTTTTGCATGGACCTGATTAACAGTATCCATTCTATATTCAACCGGATCTTCAATTGTCATCATGTTCTTAGACCCTGATCTGATCTTATTCAAAATACAATATAACATTGTACTTTTACCACTACCTGTAGGACCTGTAACAAAAACAAGTCCATTTGGTTTGTCGATATTAGCTAATATCCTTTCATAATTTTCTTTGGAAAGACCTATCGTATCCAGATCCATTTTTATTGATTCTTTATCCAATAATCTTATAACTATCTTTTCCCCATAGATAGTAGGTAATGTTGCTACTCGAAAATCTATAGCTCTTCCGTTAACTTTCAAATTGAACCCTCCATCCTGAGGAAGTCTTTTTTCTGCAATATCCAATCTTGAAAGTATTTTGATCCTTGAAATGATAGCTGCCTGCATTTCCTGCGGAGGGGTTTCCATTTCATACAATTTCCCGTCGATACGAAACCTTATTGACAATCTGTCTTCGCGTGGATCAATGTGCATATCGCTTGCGCCTTTTGTAACTGCTTCATCTATCATCTGATTGACCAATTTAACAACCGGCGCTTCTGCTGCTTTGGATTTTAATGTGTCAAGATCATCTGCTGTAGAGAAAAAATCCTTTTCTTCTTTACTTGTGTTGACAGAAACAGCCTCTTCTTCTTCAACCTTGCCTTTTTTAACATAGAGTCGGTCTATTCCATCTAAAATATCTGTTTTAGTACTGCAATGTATCACAAGGTCCATTTTAGTAAGCTGTTTGAGATTATCTACTACCATAAAATCCAAAGGATCCCACATGGCGATCGACAAATATCTGTCTGTTTTTGACAAAGGCACAGCCATATTATCTGTAGCGAACTGCTGGCTGACAAGTTTTTCCAAGCCTTGCTCATAATTAATGATCATGGATTTATCGCTGAAAGAAACATATTTCATACCCAGCTTTTTACTTAAGGTAAGACTTAACCCTTCTTCGGAAAGATATCCAAGATCCAATAAGATCTCACCAATGAATTTTCTTTCATTTCCTGTCTGCTGAATAGACAAAGCTTCCTCTAGCTGTGACTCTTCTATAAGCCCATCTTCAACCAGCATTTCACCTAATTTTTTCCGTGTTTCTCCTGCCATTAGATTCCTTTATAGCAATTAGTGACCAGTGACCAGTATTAATTGATTTAAAGATAGCATGTATATAGAGTTCTCTGGCTTCTAGTCTCTGGTCTCTGGTCTCTAACTCCTGTTTACTCTACAATAATATGCAAAAAGAGTATTACTGTTTTTTATATTTGTTCAAGGTTGCTGCTATTTGTTGTTTTCTTGTATCATCCTGTTGTATATCAATATCTGTTTTTTCTCCGACGTTTTCCCTTTTACGCACAATATGAGGTGTTACAAAAATAAGAACCTCTGTATCTTCTGCTGTCCTGCCTCTTGACCTAAAAGCTTCCCCAAAAAGAGGAATGTCTCCTAAAAAAGGGACTTTTTGTGTAGTTTCAACATTATTTGTTTTAATTAAACCTGCAACAACTATCGTATCTGAATTCTTAACAAGAACTGTAGAACTTGATGATCTTATCTGAGGATCTTGAAATTCCGTCGGAAAAGCTGTTGATGCCTGAGTTGTTGCTATTGAAGGTTCTAAATACATGAAAATATCCCCGTTCTTATTCACCTGCGGTATGACTTTTAGAATTACTCCTGTTTCAACTCTCTCTGCTTGCGATATTGTCTGCTGTGTCTGCGTAACATTAACACTCTCAGTCCCTATAGCAGTATCTGATGCTACCTTAAAAATAGCAGGTTCATTGTTAATGGTCATAACTCTTGGTCTGGAAAGGATCTTTGTATCCTGATTACTTTGGAATAACTGCATAAGTATTTCCATGCTCGACGCAGTAAGTGTACCGTATTGAAAAAGGTCCGAGTTACTTGCAAGGCTGGTTGCTGCCCCAAATATACTTGTAATAAAATTTTCTGTTAAAGGAACTGCTCCTACTGGAGTGGAAAAATTCTGCCCTTCACCATCTGCAGTTGCTCCATATGTTAATTTTAAGGTTTGTGCTTGTGAACCATATTTTATCCCGATATTCTTAATAGCGCTTGTTGTTGTCTCTATGATCTCTGCCTGTATCATGATTTGAACAGGCTCAACATCGATCTGTGCAAGGGTTTCTTCTATTTGTTTAAATACCTCAGGAACATCTGTAATAATAATAGAATTTGTTCTTTGTTCAGTTATAATCTTTCCATATGGTGATAAAAGTGTTGATATGATCTCTAAGATGCTCTTTTTGTCCTCTGCAGTTTTTCCTCTAAGAGCTCCCCCTCCCATAGTAGTATCCATGCTGGCATTGGAAGTTATTGCATCAGGCATATTGTATACTTGAATATAATTCAGCTGATACACTTTTGTGATCTTGCTTATAGCATCTGTTCCTGCCGGTTTTATCACATATATATTATTTTCCTGTGTTTCATAAGTAAGATCATTGGCTGAAAGAATGGTCATAAGAGCCTCTTCCATTGTAACATTACTTAAAAAGATCGTTATTGTCTTTTCTTCTATTAAGTTGCTTGCGACAAAATTTGCTCCTGTCTGCTTTGAAAATGCCTTCAAGACATCTTTTAACAAAGCCTCTTCAAAATCCATAGATATTTTTTGAAGATACGGCATGTCATCTAACAGCAAGTCTCCGCTTACATCTACAGCATTTTGACCGCATACAATAAAAGGCGTAAACATAAGAAAAAAGAAAAATAAGATCATAGTTCTTTTTTTCATAAATTACCTCTCCATTTCTATTTCTTCGTTTCTATTTGAAATTTTTGTGAGCCTATAGAAAGGATCACTTTTTCTTTTTGAATCTCTACGACTTTTGCTCCTAAAATAATATCTCCTTTGCCTACAACTTCGCCTGAAATTATTGCAACAGGATTTGTTCCGCCCCACACTATTCCTTGGATAACATATTGAGATTTATCTATGGCAACTTCCTCTGTTTTTATCTCTTTCGTGTCTTTAGTCTCGTTCGGATTTCTTGTACTCTTTTTCTCTTGTTCCTCTTTTTCCTTTTCAATAACAACTTTAGGTTTCTGCAAAGGGTCCCTTTTACCTATGAATTCCTGTATTTCCCTTTTATATTCTTTGAGCAAAGACGTTCCTTTATCTGAAAGAAGCCCTAAGCTTTTCTTTAAATCCTCTATATTTTGTTCTCTATTGCCGGTTTGCTTGTTTTTGTTGAACATTATGCCTCCAACCCATACAAAAACAAGAAGCAATATTACTACGATTTGCGTCTGTTCTTTTTTTGATCCTGCCATTTATCACCTCTTTGACAAATTGATTACTACCATTTTTAAAGCGCCTTGCCTGTCTGATATTACTTGTCCATCTTTTGACACAAGACTCTGATCACCAATTTTACCAGCTGTGCGGGATATACTTTTATCATCAACTCTAGATTGAGCGTCTAATTGTAATTCTTCGATATATGTATATTTTTCATCATTTTCAAGCATAAGTAAAAATTTTACTATATCAAAATACAGACCAGTGCCCTCGACAAGGACTTTCTGCACTGCATAATCATTCTCTTCAAAAGAATCTAAAGGCTCAACATATCCTAATGTAACCTTATTTTCTTTAGCAAGTGTTGTTATTTTTTCTACGAGCCAATTAGCTCCTTTTGCAACAACAGAATTCTGATTGAATTCTTTAAGAGAGTTTCTATATTTACTTATCTCTTGCACCTTGCCTATATTAGATAGTATCCTTATATTTTCTGCCTTAAGACTGTTTATTCTTGATACATCCACTTTCCATATCAAAAGATACCCCAGCAATAAAAGCCCGCTTACAATGACCATGTAAGCCATTTGTATAGGGTTTTTTGTTATTGATTTTAGATCTTTTATATTAATGTTCATAATTTTTATTGTAATACTATTTCGAATTCCGTTATTTCTTCTTCGAAAAACTTTTTACTTTTTGCTGTCTTTATTTGTGTTGCTGTAAAAAACTCCATTATCTGTGCATTGTTTTTAATATTTTCAACTATTTTATTGATCTCTGCCAATCCTTCTTCTGCTGAACCATACACTGCGCCTCTTACTCGTACGTCTGTCACTTTGGCAGCCTTAATATTATTGTTAAATACGATCTTATCTATCCACGAATTAAACCCCAGAACACTTCCGAGATTGCTTAAAACTATAGAAATAAATACTTTTTTATCTATGATATTGTTCAAAAAATCTGTTTTGAGAGTTAAAGTGCTTTTATAACTATCCAGCTCACTGGCTGTAGCCTGAGCAGATAAAATATTATAACTATTAAAAGAACTCACACTTCTATT
>JAQVOV010000121.1 GCA_028702395.1 Candidatus Omnitrophota bacterium | reverse complement strand
TTTTTGATGCAACTTCTTTTACCATTTCTGCACCCATATTCTCATATGGATCCTTAAGTTCAATTTCTTTTGCAACAGTTACACCATCTTTTGTAATCGTTGGTGAACCAAATTTTTTGTCTATAACAACATTACGTCCTTTTGGCCCTAATGTTACTTTTACAGCTTTTGCAAGCTGTTCCACTCCCTTAATAATCGAATTTCTAGCTTCATCACTAAAACTTAATTGTTTTGCCATTTCGTCCCTCCTTTATAGCATGTTCGAAAATCGGTAGTCGAAAATCGATAATCGTTCAGTTTATTGATTTACGTTTTCCGATTCTCGTCTTTCGTCTTTCGACATTTTGATTAACAACGATTTATCCTACAATAGCTAGAATATCATCTTCTTTTAATATCAAATATTCCTTATCATCCATTTTAATTTCAGTACCTGCATACTTACCGTAAAGCACAGTATCTCCTATTTTAACTTCAGGAGTAATTAATTTTCCATCTTCTACTTTTCCTTTTCCTACTGCAACAACTTTAGCTTCCTGTGGTTTTTCTTTTGCAGTATCAGGAATAATGATCCCTCCTTTTGTCACTTCTTTTGGCTTAAGATTTTCAACAATAACTCGATCACCTAGTGGTCTGATCTTCATTTTTTTCTCCTTTTGTTGTTATAAAATAAACTATATCTGTCATTAGCACTTCCCAAAGATAAGTGCCAATAATTTGTTAATTGTACACCTTTTTTGACTGATGTCAACATTTTTCTAAAAAATTTTAGCACTCTTCTTGTTTGATTGCCAATAGTCGTAAGCCTTCTAAACACAAATTTTCGTTTATGTTTCGTAAGGATGTAGTGTAGTGTGAAAGGAAAGTTGCATTACCCCCTGTAACAACTGTTTTGATACCTGGGTATTCTTTTTTGAATTTCTTGATCATTGCCTCACATATACTTACATATCCATGTATAATTCCGCTTCGTATACTGGTTTTAGTATTTCTGCCAATAAAGGTATCAACCTTTACAAGCTCAACTTCAGGTAGTAATACAGTATTTCTGTTTAAAGATTGTAGTGACATTTTTATCCCAGGAAAGATCAATCCCCCATCATAGATCCCTTCTTTTGTAACAACATCAAATGTTACAGCTGTTCCAAAATCAATTATAAGTACAGGCTCTTTATAAAGTTCTTTTGCAGCATATGCTGTTACAAGACGATCCTGTCCTATTTCTTTGATATTATAGTTACTTTTGATAGGCACCTTAATGTCTTTACCTATCACCTGTATTGCTCCTTTATAAAAATTTTTTGCCAGGTGCATTAACACTTTTCTCAGATTATCAGGATTGACACTAACAATATATATCCTATTTATAATTTTAATATCATTATCAAAATTACCAGGATAATAATATTTCTTTATAAGCTTATTTTTTGAATAAATACCTATATTCGTATTTGTATTACCAATATCCATTGTTAGGATCATATACTCTCCTTTATAAATTGTTTAAGATAAAAGACGAAAGATAAAAGATAAAAATCTAGTTATCATTGTGGAATCTTTTCTTGTTTCTTTGTAGGGGCGTATTGCAATACGCCCCTACGAAAATCTCATTCAATCCCTTCCACTAGCTCGCTACTCGTAGCTCGTGGCCCAATCTAGAACGTTCCACCCTTTTATCTTTGTTCTTTTATCTTTTGTCTTAACTTTCTATTAACTCTCATTCTCCCCAAAGACCTCAGCAGTGAATATATACATATCACACTCTCCCTTTTTCCATGCATCCGCTTTCATTCCTGCTTTTTGCCCACATAAGGAATTCATGAATTGTTCTCTATTCCATCCTGTTTCAGTGGCTACTTGTGGCAAATACACTCCTTTTCTATAACCATTGTCTACAATAACACCATGCTTTCCTACCTCTATAATCGAAGGATCAATTATTTTTTCTATTGGAGAAAGAACTGATATCTCTATATCAATTTTCTCAAAGTCTTTTTTTGACAAAGGCATGAATCTGGGATCATCAAATGCTGACTCAATGGACATATCGCGTATCGTAAGATATAATGGCCCCCTGGGATAAATACTTCCTATACAACCTCGCAATTGTCCATTCTCATGCAAAGTCACAAATGCTCCAAGATCTTTCACTAGAACTGGATCTTCTTGTTTGACTTCAAGTTTTTTTCCTGTATCTAAATGATATTTTATTGTATCTCTTGCTATTTTAAGAAGTTCTTTTCTTTGGTTCTCGTTAAGCATGTTCTTCTCCTTTTTTTTTGTCATAACAGCACTAACATAACCAACAACTTTACCTTTATCTTTTGTAACATCACCTGAATTTGCATGTTTAAGTATCTCTATTTTGTCTGCCCCTAATTTTTTTGCGCTCATCATGGTAGCTGTAACAGCTCCAAACCCACATGCAAGCTTATTAGAGTGCAGAATACTGCTCTCATAAAAGATTTTAGGATCAAACTTCAGTAACTGTTTTAAGGTATATTCATCTACTTCATTATTTTTATCATATGGCAAATAATGACAAAGATCGGTACTGCCTATAATGATATAATCATTTCTGTCTTTAAAGATCCCATGCAAAGAATTTGCCAAAATAGAAGCATTTTCATAACTCTGATCTCCGATAGAAATAATTATTATCTCGAAATCATGTAAGACAGTTTGAATAAAAGGAAGCTGCATCTCATAGGATTGCTCATCTTTAAAAGCTTCTCTATTTCTATATATTTTAGGTGAACTATTTATTAACTGCTCTACTTCCTTTTTTGCAATTGGTATCTCCCCTAACGGGGTTTTAAAACTATCATAATCACAAACTGCTATTGCTGGATGTGCAACATAATGGTTAAAACCTATAACTACAACTGTCTTAATATCTTTTCCCATTAAAAGTTTATACCCATATGCAGCTACAGCTCCAGAGAACTTAAATCCTGCATGAGGAGAAATTAAAGCAATTATTCGGCCATCAGTTTTTTTAGGCTGTGCTTGATCAATATATGCATTTATCTCAACCGAAAGGATCTTTGGATTTTCATTATACCATGAACCGGCTTTATCAGAATATTTGATATCTGCAAAACAAACAGAATTCAATGCTAATAATATTGATAATATAAAAAAATGTTTTTTCATAATGCTATAAAGAATTCCTTATCAGGGTTTTAGTATACTCAGCATTTGGCTCGCTAAAAACATCCTTTACTGGACCATGCTCTATAATATAACCATTATTGATAATATACACATAATCTGCAATATTTTCAACCAATTTAATGTTATGTGAGATCAAAACATAACTTATCTTTTTTTCTTCTTTTATCTTTGCTAACAGATCAATTATATCCTTTTGAACAATTAGATCAAGGCTCGAAACAGGTTCATCTAAAACTAAGAGATAGGGATCTTTCAGTAAAGCCCTAGCAATAGCTATCCTTTGTCTTTGCCCTCCTGAAAACTCATGCGGATATTTATAAAGATCTTTTTCCAGTAACCCGACTTCTCTCATAATATCGTTCAACAATATGTTTTTTTGATCCTTATTTATGGGTTTTTTGTAAAAACTTTCTAAAAGTATATCCTTTATCTTAAATCTTGGATCAAAAGAATTGCATGGGTCCTGAAAAACCATCTGGACATAATTGGCTCTTTCCGCACGATTTATCTGGTTAATATCCTTACCATTCAAAAAAACCCTTCCACTATCAGGTTTATCAAGACATGCAATTATTCTTCCTAATGTACTTTTCCCTGAACCTGATTCCCCTACTATTGCAGTTATACTGCCTTTTGCAACACTAAGGTCTATTTTTTCTAAAGCCTTAATAACATATTCTCTGCCATAGAACAGACCGCTTCTGCTAATGAATTTCCTGCTGACCTGTTTAACTTCACAGATAGGGCTAGCTGGTCGTAAAAATGAATGCGTTTTTTGTCCTATATTATTTGCTATCAAAAGTTTCTTAGTATACTCTCTTTTCGGTTGACAGAATATTTCCTGTTTTGTGCCTTGTTCTATTACCTTCCCTTGATCAATAACTATGACTTTTTGACCAATTCTATTTACGATCCCAAGATCATGGGTAATGAATAAAATAGCAATATTCATTTCTTCTTTCAGTTCACACAAAAGCTCAAGTATATCAGCCTGCACATTGACATCCAAAGATGTTGTTGGCTCATCAGCTATCAAGAGTTCAGGCTTTAAACTTATAGCCATAGCAATAATGACCCTCTGTCTTTGCCCTCCTGAAAGGTTATGTGGATATTCAGTAAACACTCGACATGGGTCTTTCATTTTCACTTTTGAGAGCAACTCCAATGCTTTTTGTTTGTTTTCTTTTTTATTATCACAACCATGTGCTTTAAAGATCTCTTCTATTTGCTCGCCTATCTGCATAACAGGGTTTAAAGCAGAAAAAGGTTCTTGAAAGATCATTCCAATTTTCTTAGCCCTAAAATCCATGATATTTGCAGGAGTAAGTTTATTGTTTTTATATAAAATATTCCCTTTTGTTATTTTAATTCCAAAAGGAAGCAGTCCCATTATAGAATATGCACTCATCGTCTTTCCACTACCTGAGCCTCCTACCAAACAAACAATTTCTCCTTTTTCAATAGAAAAAGAAACTTCAGATAAAAGTTTTTTTTCGTTATCAGAAAATAGAGATACACTTAAATTTTCAACTGACAATAGACTCATTGTGCTCCTTTATAGCATTTAGTAACTAGTAATTAGAGACTAGTGACTAGAAAGGCCATAGCCCTTTTATCTTAAGATCAATTTATCCCTGCCGCCTGCCTGCCGGCAGGCAGGTAAAAAGTAAAAAATATAGAATATCATTGTGGAATCTTATCTTTAGCTCATTTT
>JAQVOV010000120.1 GCA_028702395.1 Candidatus Omnitrophota bacterium | reverse complement strand
TGAAGCAAAAAAATGGATTCAAAAATAACCTTGAGAAAGTGAAAAGTGGAACGACGAACGCGTCGAAAGGTTTTAGGAGGGTTATGATGGAAAAAAGATTAGGATTTGTAGGTATAATTGTTGATAAAAGAAAAGAAACTGCGCACAAAATAAACAGTGTATTATCAGAGTATGCTGATATTATTGTCGCAAGAGTAGGGCTTCCTTATGGACAAAGAAGCTGCAGCGTCATAACTTTGATAGTTGATGCTTCCACGGATACTTTGGGAAGTTTAACAGGTCAAATAGGCAAAATAGACGGTGTTTCTGTAAAATCAGCATTAAGTAAGACCAAATAGGAAAAAATCAAAATGACAGCATATCGTTATGAACAAGATTGTTTGGGTGAAAAAAAGATACCTGAAGATGTTTACTGGGGGATACATTCCTTAAGGGCTATGGAAAATTTTCGTCTAAGTGATCATAAAATAGATCCTATGCTTATTAGAGCCTATGGGTATGTCAAAAAAGCATGTTGTCATGTTAATGCAGAGCTGGAACTTATCCAACAGGATAAAGCGGCAGCTATAATAAAAGCCTGTGATGAAATGATAGAAGGAAAACTGAATGATTCAATTGTTGTGGATCCATTCGCAGGAGGAGCAGGAACCTCTGTTAATATGAACGTAAATGAAGTTATCTGTAACAGAGCATTGGAGTTTTTAGGCAAAAAAAAAGGTGAGCATAAATATTTGGATCCTATAGCTGATGTTAATCTTTATCAGTCAACTAATGATACTTTTCCAACAGCAATAAAAGTAGCATCTCTGATCTATCTCAAAGAACTTGAAACAGAATTAATACAATTGCACCAGGTGTTTATGCGTAAAGAAAAAGAATTTTCCTCCATTGTTAAAATAGGGAGGACCGAAATGCAGGAAGCTGTACCTATAACCCTAGGCATGGAGTTTTCAGGATATGCAGAGTCTTTTTCTCAAGATAGGTGGCGTGTATTCAAGGCAAGGGAAAGGCTTAGAACTATTAATCTTGGGGCAACAGCAGTTGGCACAGGATTGGGAGCTCCAAGGCAGTATATTTTTATGGTAACAGATGTTTTGAAAATTCTTACAGGACTAAATCTTTGCAGAGCAGAGAATCTTGTTTACCCGACGCAGAGCGTGGATAGTTTTTGTGAAGCATCAGGGATCCTTAAGACAAGTGCAGCTAATTTCATAAAAATAGCAAAAGATATACGTCTTATGGCATCTTTAAAAGAGATAATACTGCCATCTTTACAAGCAGGTTCTTCTATAATGCCAGGGAAAATAAATCCTGTTATATGTGAGGCAACCATTCAGGTAGGTTTGAAATGTTTGTCAAATGATGCTCTTATTGGTCAGATCTGTGCAATGGGAACTTTAGAGATAAATGAATTTTTGCCGTTACTTTCCATGAGCTTTCTTGAATCATTAGTTTTGTTAAAACAGATAACGAAAAGTTTTTCAGGTTTTGTAGATTCAATTAAGGCCGATGAAAAAGTATGTTTGGATTATCTTAATAACAGCTCTATGATAATGACTGCTTTTGTGCCTTTTATTGGGTATGATAAAGTAGGTGATCTTAATAAAGAATATGAAAAAATAAAGGAAAAGAAGGATCTTTCAGTAAGAGAGTTCTTGAATGAAAAACTTTCAAAAAAGATGGTTGAAAAAATACTCTCTGCTGAGAATTTAACAAAGCTTGGGTTTGATATTGAAAAAGATAATTAAATGTAGTGTCAGTGTCTGTGTCTGTGTCAGAAAAAATTGATCTTAAGATAAATGCGTTCTATTAAAAATATATTTAAATTAATTATTTCTAGTCACTAATTACTAGTCACTAGTTACTAAAATGTTATAAACGGAGAAAAAATGGATACTACACCTAAAGCGAACAGAATTCATATAGCATTATTCGGACGGACAAATGTCGGTAAATCAAGTTTCTTGAATCATCTTGTTGGGCAGGGTATATCTATTACTTCAGATATTGCCGGAACTACAACAGATGTGGTTGAAAAGGCAATGGAACTTTTACCATTAGGACCTGTTCTTTTTTTGGATACAGCAGGGTTAGGTGATAAAACAGAATTGGCACAAAAAAGATTTGAAAAAACAAACAAGGTCTTTGAAAGAAGTGATGTTGTTTTACTTGTTGTTGAAGCGGATGTATGGACTGATTATGAAATAAGCGTTGTAGAAAAAGCAAAAAGCTTTATGATACCCTTGATAGTGGTTATCAATAAAAGTGATGTTGCTTATCCCGATGAAAAGTTTTTAAGCCTGGTAAAAGATCATGCAAAAGATATTATTGTTTGTAATTCAACAGATGACGCTTTAAGAGAAAAAGATCTGGAAAAACTTAAAGGTCTTTTAAAGGAGAATTTACCTTCGGATATTTTACAGGATCCTTTTTTGATATCAGATCTTGTACAGGCAGGTCAAATAGCTTTGTTAGTTGTACCTATTGATCTAGAGGCCCCAAAAGGAAGATTGATATTGCCGCAGGTACAGACTATCAGAGATGTTCTTGATTCTGATGCAGTATGTATTGTCTCAAAAGAAAGAGAGTTGTTGAGTATGTTAGACAACTTAAAACAAAAACCTAGTATTGTCGTCTGTGATTCACAAGCTGTGTTAAAAGTAGCAGCTGATGTTCCTATGGATGTTAAAATGACAACATTCTCGATCTTGTTCAGCAGAGTTAAAGGCGATATTGTTCAAATGGCCCAAGGGGCAGCTGCTATTGATGATCTTGTTGCAGAAAGTCGAGTATTGATAGCAGAGGCTTGTACACACCATGCTATCGGAGATGATATCGGAAGAGTGAAGATCCCAAGATGGTTAAAAGCTTATTTGGGTTTTTCACCTTCAATAGATATTTTTGCAGGACGCGAATATCCTGAAAACATACAGGATTATGATCTTATTATTCATTGTGGGGCATGCATGTTCAACAGAAAACAAATGCTTACAAGATTAAAGTATTCTAAAAATTCAAATATAGCTATCACAAATTATGGGATGTGTATTTCTGTATTACATGGGGTTATTGAAAGGACTTTAGAGCCTTTTCCTCAGGCATTGATAGCATACCAGAATAAAAAAGTAAAAAGGTAAAAGGTAAAAGGTAAAAGTGAGGAACGTCCTAAATGAAGTTTTTGTAGGGGCCATTGCCACAATGGCCCTTGAAAAAACATGAAGAAATTAGTTGTATTGGTTGGTGGAAGGTTCTGAATCTAGCCACGAGCTTCGAGCTACGCGCAGCGAGAAGAGTGGAAGGTTCTGAACAGAGTTTTGTAGGGGCGATTGCCCTCAATCGCCCTAAGAGGTTGCAGTTAGTTTGAGAAAAAGATGAAAAGCTATGAACAAGTTTTGTAGGGGCGACTCGTGAGTTGCTCTGAAAGTTATAAACGGAGGAAGAAATGAAAAGCACAAAAGAGTGGATTGATAATGTTATTAAACAGGATCAAATAGACAAGTATCTTGATAATGGTAAAGATTTCATAGATGATCGGTTCATAACAAAAACATTGGAAGATGCAAAAGTTCCAAGTCGTGAAAGATTGGATGAGATACTTGCAAAATCCATGGCTGTAGAAACTCTTTTGCTTACTGAAACGGCGGAACTTTTAAAAGTTACAGACCCTGATATGATAGAAAAGATGAGAGAAACAGCATTAAAGGTGAAACTAAAAGTATATAATAATCGCATAGTTACTTTTGCACCTTTATATTTGGCGAATAAATGCATTAACAATTGTCAGTATTGCGGTTTTAAATGTGACAATAAAAACACCCAGAGAATGGTTCTTTCAACGGCTGAGATCAAAAAAGAGATAGAAGTATTAGCAGGCAAGATAGGGCATAAGCGTTTAATAGTTGTTTATGGAGAACATCCTGAAAGTGGGATAGATTATATAGAGGGATCGTTAAAGACCATATATGATGTTAAGGTGCCGGTTTGCCGTAGGGGCGATTGCCCTCAATCGCCTGAAAAAAAGTGGTTTGGTCAGATAAGAAGGGTTAATGTTAATGCTGCACCTATGGACATAGAGGATCTTAAAAGACTTAAAGATGCAGGTATAGGTACTTATCAGGTTTTTCAGGAAACATATAATCATGATATGTACAGGAAAATGCACCCTGAAAATACTTTAAAAGGAAATTATGCTTGGAGATTATATGCTATGCATCGTGCGTTCGAAGCAGGTATAGATGATGTAGGTTTAGGTGCATTGTTTGGTTTATATGATTGGCGTTTTGAGGTGTTGGGACTTGTTGCACATTCAAGAGAATTGGAAAAAAGATTCGGGATAGGACCACATACTATTTCATTTCCTCGTATAGAACCTGCCCACAATGCAGAATATACTACAAGCTCTCCTTATTTGGTCAGTGATGATGATTTTAAAAAACTCATGGTCGTAATACGTCTTAGTGTACCGCATACAGGAATGATAATAACTGCACGAGAATCTGCTCAAATGAGAAAAGATGCTTTTAGATTCGGGTGTACACAAACAGATGCTTCTTCATGCATAGAAATAGGCGGTTATGGAAAAGGAGAGGATGATCAAAAGGATACTAAACAGCAGTTTTTGTTAAGTGATACACGTTCTTTAGACGAAGTTATAGGGGATTATGCTAAAATGGGATATATAACGTCTTTTTGTACAGCAGGATATCGTTGCGGAAGAACAGGTGAATGTATAATGAATTTATTAAAAGAGGGTAAAGAAGGAGTGTTTTGTAAGTTAAATGCTATTCTTACATTTCGTGAGTGGCTTGATGATTTTGCAACAGAAAAAACAAAAGAAGCAGGTGAGAAGGTCATCCAAAAAGAATTAGAGGAAGTTAAGGCAGAAATACCAGAACTTTATCCCCGTCTTATTGAGCAATATAAGAAAAC
>JAQVOV010000119.1 GCA_028702395.1 Candidatus Omnitrophota bacterium | reverse complement strand
TCAGTTTTTAGGGCGGTCGGGACGACCGCCCCTACAAAACACATTCTGCTCTTCTCGTTGCGCGCAGCTCGAAGCTAGTGGCTCAATCTAGGACCTTCCGCGTTTTTTACTTCTTACAGGGCGCCTCGCGAGGCGCCCCTACAAAACTCTGTTCAGAACCTTCTACTCGCTGATAGCTGAAGGCTGATTGCTGACAGCTAACATTCTTTTATCTTGAACTCTCGATTAACTCGTCTAGAAATTCTCTACCATCTCCGACATATACTCAGCCATATATTTTACAACAGGCAATACTTTATGATATTCCATTCTCATAGGACCAATAACGCCTACACCGCCTGCAACATTCTTATGAGTTACATATGCCCCTGTTATAACTGCACAATCTTCTAATCCATCTATATTGTTTTCTTTACCTATATGGATCACCAATTTCCCAGCTTCAATATATCTATTTAATTTTTTTAATAGTTCTTCCTTTTCATCTAAAATAGCAATGATCTTCTTGATTTTTTTTATGTTCGTGAATTCAGGCTGTTCAAGCATAAAATGTGTCCCATCCAAATAAATATGATCTTTTGGATATATAACAAACGAAGTGTATCCTGTCATTCTGGAAAGAGCATAAGAGATCTTTTCTATCATTGCACTATACTTGGTGTACTTTTCCACAAGTTCGCGTCTTATTTCTCTTATCTGATCCAAATAACTGTTCCTTACCTCAACAAGAGCATTAACATAATCTCTATACGCCCTTTCAGTAGGAATACGCCCTGCAGAAGTATGAGGCTGATATAAATAACCGGCTTCTTCTAAAGCTGACATAATATTTCTTATAGTAGCACTGGAAAGCCCTATTAAGTTAGCAATATATTTAGAACCTACTGGTTCAGCTTCTTCAATATAGGTCCTTAAGACAATATTAAGTATTTGTTTTTTTCTATCAGTCATCAACATATCTGCTCCTAAAAATTGTTACCTGTTATTTGTTATTAGTGTGTGTTATTAGTGTGAGTGAATGATGGTTCTAAACACAGTTTTTAAAACAGAGTTTAGGACGATCCACCACACACACAAATTACTCACACAAATAACAGTAACAAAATAAATAGCCGTTATTAGCACTCTTTAAACCTGAGTGCTAATAACGGCTATTTTATCACATTGCATAAAGCTGTCAACACTTAAAAATATTTTTTCTTTGCGCTACAGGCACGCTTGATGACATCCATTCATTTCTTCGACAGTTTCAAAGACAAGCTCGTCCATCAATTCTTTGACAGATACTATCTTATTTACTTTTGTAACATTTTTGCCGGCAAAAACAACTGCTTTATCCATATTTCCAAGCACAGCATTATACAAAGCGTGCATAATGCAATAAGGAGTAGTACCAGGATTACAGGTCTTAAGACAACGATAGTTACATTTTATGATCTCTCTTTTTCCTTTTAAAACATCTTCTACAAGTTTAGTTTTCACTGCCCTTGCAGGCATCCCAACAGGGCTTTTTATCGTAACAATATCACTCTCTTTTGCAGCGATATATAACTCTTTGAATTTATCAGATACATCACATTCAAAAGTAGGTACAAAACGAGTTGCTAACTGAACACCTTTTGCACCCATTTTTAAAAACCTGGCAATATCTTTACCGTCGAAAATACCTCCGGCTGCTATAACAGGGATACTTACTCCTAACTCTTTTTCATAAACACTTACAACGTCAATAACTTCTTTTACCAGTTCTTCAAGCGGATTTTTATCCAAGATCAGCAGATCTTCAAAAGAAAAACCCAAATGTCCTCCTGCTAATGGTCCTTCAACAACAAAAGCATCAGGAATACAGTTATAACGTTTTTTCCAGGATTTGATTATTATACTTGCTGCTCTGCCAGATGAGACTATTGGGATAAGTTTTGCAGAGCTATTTTCGGCAAATTCCGGCAATCTTAATGGCAAACCAGCTCCGGAAACTATAAAATCAGCTTTCTCGTAAATAGCTGTTCTTACAAGATCTTCATAATTATTTAAAGCAGTCAGAACATTTACACCAATAACACCTTTACTTAATTCTTTGGCAGAGCGTATTTGCCTTTGAAGAGCTTCTCTTGAAGCTTTAACAAAATCTACCTCGTTCAATTCAGTACCAAAGCCAAGACCAACACTGGCAATTGTTCCAGCACCGCCGCAATTTGCAACAGCACTGACCAACGAAGCTGTAGATACTTTAAGTCCCATCCCACCTTGGACAATAGGTATTTTTATCTCTAGATCCCCTATTAAAAGGGGGTTTAACTTATCGATCATAAAATATTATCTTTTCTTTCTTTTATTTACCCAAAACTGCATTTCCTCATAAGGAATGTTTAGAAAAAATTATTAAGATTTGACATAGAAAGGAAAAATAGTCAAAGCCTGTTCGATTTTTCTATAGCCCGACTATTACGTAACAATCGGCCAGATGAGTGGACAAAATATAGATATACCTTTTATACCATATTTATTTGACTTATTATAGCACAGTAAATTTAAATAGATAGTCTTTTTTAAAAAATTAAAAGTTAGCTTTTGAATACTCTTAACTTTCGTTAGTTGTTGATTTCTAAGGTTAGGCGGATATTTGTTTTTTAGAGTTAGCCATATTCGATTCAATACTCTTATTCTATTAAGAGGGCGAAGCATCAACCGAACCAAAACCTCCGGCAATATGTTTTGTTCCTCTCACAGTAAGATCACAGCCTACTAGTCCTCCGAGAAACAAACAATTACTTGGTTGGCCTCCTCCGCCAAAATATGCTCCTCCCACTTGACATACTTGGAGTATCGCTTGATCAGGATTAAGCGTAATAGCAGATATAACCGGTTTTTTGTAATTCTTGATTTTCATGATGTCGATATTCTACACTTAAAAAGAATATTGTCAATATTCTTTACAACTTTGATCATTACGTTATGAGCGGCTTTAAAGTAACCTTTGTACGGATCTGCCATGTACAAATGTTTTCTGGAAATTTTTTTTATTGCTTTTATTATCAACTCTCTCAAGATTTTAGCTAGGAGCACTCTCCGCAGAAACTGCACGCATACTACTACCTCTAGCAGCAGCTTTTGCAGCAAATTGACATCCAGGAGGAAATCCGCCACCACCAGTTTTAACACATAATAAAAGAGCGGAAGATCCCATATAACTACCCGAAATTTCACATACAGCCAATATCGCTGATTCTTGGTCTAGTTTTACGGCTTTTATTTTAGGTGCTATATATTTTTTCATTGTCTTTACACTCCAAGGGTAAAAGAACAAGGGGTCTGTTCCCTACATACGGATTATTTTCTTTCTCTTTTTCTTAGGACGCCTCACGAGGCTCCCATACAAAACTCTATTCAGAATCTTCCACAAGCTCGTAGCACGCTGCGCGTGGCGCGTAGCCCCCTCCAGAACGTTCCTTCGCTGATAGCTGATAGTCCGCCAAAATTTTCATAAATTTTGGCGAGATCTCGCCATTGGCTACTAAAGTAGCCAATGGCGGACTAATAGCTTATTTGCTATCATACCCTTCAAAGCAGTTTCTTCAATTGTGCTAATGCAGGATGTGATATTTGTATATTACAAATAATATCATTATCTTTATAATCTTTAGATATAATATTTGCGTGTTCAAAAATAAAATTTATTGCTTTCATGTTTGCCTGATCAACGGTAATTGTTATCTTTGTAAGATCTTGTGCAATATTCTCTTCTATTCTCTTTAAAAGAACATCTATTCCTTTGCCTTCTAACGCAGATAAATAAACTATTTTCTCTTTTTTATCCGCATATGGCAACTCAACAATTTTATCTATCTTGTTAAAAACTGTAATAGTGGGTTTTTCATCAGCCTGAAGTTCTTTTAGCACATCATTAACTGCTTTTCTATATTGCACTACTTTTGGATCGCTACTATCAATTACATGGATGATAAGGTCTGCCTCTACAACTTCTTCTAAAGTTGCTTTAAAGGCATCTATAAGATGGTGAGGAAGTCTGTCAACAAACCCAACTGTATCTGAAAGTGTTACCACAAGATTATTCGGCAAAGTAAGAGCTCTTACAGTTGGATCAAGTGTACAAAAAAGTTTGTCTTGCGCAAGAACATCAGAATTGGTAAGTTTGTTAAGTAAAGTTGATTTTCCTGCATTTGTATATCCTACAATAGATACATTAAGTAAAGAATTTTGCGCACGTCTTTTTCTGCTTGTAGCTCTTTGTTTTTTTATATTATCAAGTTCTTTTTTCAGTATTGCTATACGCTCACTTATACGTCTTTTATCAACTTCCAGTTTTTGTTCTCCAGGACCACGAGTACCTATACCTCCGCCTTGCCTTGAAAGCTCAAGACCTTTATCTGAAAGTCTCGGCAACATATACGACAACTGCGCAAGTTCAACCTGAACTTTACCTTCATTAGACAGTGCTCTTTTTGCAAAGATATCAAGTATAAGTTGGGTTCGATCTATAACTTTAGTATTAACGTCTGCCTCAATATTTCTTTGCTGTGTACCGCTGAGTTCATTATTAAAAATAATAATGTCTATATCTTTTTCTTCAACATATAAAGAAAATTCATGTACTTTCCCTTTTCCAATGTATAATGCCGGAGTAATATCTTTTCTGTTTATTATAACATTATCAATTACTTCAGCACCGCTTGAAATGGCAAGTGACTGCAGTTCTTCAGCTCTTTGCTTAGGCGTCCAAGCTGATGGATCATCTATCTTTTTAGGTTCTGTTATATTAACTGTAACAAGCAATGCTTTTTCTTTCATGTTAGTTCCTTTGTTATGCGTCTTGTGTACTGTGTCAATGTGTCATGGGTACTGTGTCAATGTGTCGTGGGTCAATAATTAGTAACCCATTTTGTGTAGGGGCCATCCTTCGGCAAGCTCAGGATCAAGATTGCCCTCAATGGCCCTTAATGTTTT
>JAQVOV010000002.1:27212-69632 GCA_028702395.1 Candidatus Omnitrophota bacterium | reverse complement strand
AGGTGATACAGGAATTAGTATATTATGTAAACGTGTAGAAAAGAAAAGAAAAAAAGATAAGAAACTGGATAAAATAATTAGTAGAATAGAAAAAGTGTGGAATGTGGAGACCTGACCCTGTTTCGTATGTTTACAATGGTTTTTTGTATTCTTATGATTTAGATGCAACTGTTAAATTTTCTGAAGGTGCTATTAGTTTTCCTGAACTTACTTCTTTTAAAGTTAATGATTTAAGTTCTCAGCAAGATGACTTTTTGATGGCAAAGTATAATTTAACAGAAATGCAATTAGAACTTGGATTAGATGCTCTTGCAGTTTCTTCTAGTTCTGGAGGAAATAGTTTTTGGTTTCCAGATGCTTTTGCAGATGATGTTATAAATTATAAAAATGATAAAATAGTAGAAATATCAGAGATTTTATCACAGACTAATCCTTCATTATGGGAAGTTGTTTCTGATGGTTGGAATAATTTGTTTTTTAAAATAGATAGGGCAATAGATAAGACTAAAATAAATTTATTTCATCAATCTGAACCAGAAGTTTTTGAAAAAATAGAGAGAAGACTTCAATTAGAAAATATTAGTTTTTATGATGGGGGGAGATCTTCTAATGAGGAAAAGTTATACAATGATCCTAGTGATATGGGAGAGATTTATGGTTCTGGTTCTAATGTGTGGAGACCAGATCAGGAATTAGTTGTTGTAAGTTATCAAGATAAAATTGCTTCAATGGGAGTTAGGTTTTTTAAAAAATTAGGAGGCGGGAGTTCTGGTTCTTTGCCGAATCAAGAGATTTTAGATGATTTAGGTAATAGATTTGATATAGAGCAGGCTGATGCAAACGACAAAATTTCTGCTTATTGGAGTGTGTTAGAAGCAGGGCTAGATTCTGTTCAACCTTTAATTAATGGAGAAGGAACATATTATATAACTACAGAAAGACTTGGGAAGTTATTGCAAGGAGAAGATGATTTGTATAGATGGAGTGTTTGCGTCAAAGTTGATGATGGGGTTGGTGTGCAATTGCATAGAGTAGAAGATGAGGAAAGGGCAAAAGATTTATTAAGAAAGGCAGGGATAGGAATATGATAAAAAAAATAGTAATATTGGTTTTAGTTTTTGTTTCTTTCTTTTTAATTGTTGCTGGAGTTTTATTTTCTCAAGTATATAAATCTAGAGAATATGCAGATAAGGGTTATTTTTACCTCTCAAATGGTGATCCTCAAAAAGGAGTAGTTTTTCTTAAAGAAGCACTTCGTCTTAACCCGAAAAAAACTGAATATGAAGTAGCTGCTTATAACGCTTGTATTGAGTATAAAATGTACAAAGAGGCAGAAGATTTGCTGTTTTCTCAAATGAAGAGAGATCGTGATAAAGCAATGAACTTTCAAAGATTAAATGATTTAGAAAAAGTCTATGTGTTAATGGGGGATTTGGATAGTGCCAAAGGTATTAATGAAATATTGATTAATAAAGCTGGTGATGCACCTGCTGGTTATTTGGGAATGTCAGCTGTTGCTGAAAAACAGGGAAATATAAAAAGAGCTATAGAAAACAAGGAAAAAGCTATTTGGGTGATGGAAAACAAGTATGATAATTTCCCGCAAAGGATTATTAAGGAGCAAAAGGTAGATTTAGAAAGATTAAAAGGGTTAAAGAAATAAATTTGGGGGAAGAATTACGGGGAAAGGGGCGCCTTCAGCGTCCCTTTTTTGATAAAGGAGGGAAGATGGATAAAGAAATATATGAGGGGTATTCAAACGCAATTAATTGTATGGAATGTTACAAGATAAGAACAGAACCGTTTTTCACTGGTTTAGAAAACAATTCGGAGTTTTTTAAAGATAATAATTTATATTTGAAAGTGGACAATTTAGTATCTTGGGGAATTCAAGATACTACCAAAATGGTAGCCTCTCTTCCAGAACTAAATTTGTATAAAGAAAGTACTGAGTTGCTTAGAATGGGAAGAGATATTAATCTTAATATGGCAGGGCTTATGACACAAGATATAATAAGTTCTGTAGCTCTTGAGTATAATCACGAAAACAATCCTTTTATATATGATCCCTATAAGAATGCTTCATTGACAGGTTTTGAAAATCTCAATTTAGGAGAAGATGTAACATTAAAGTTATCCGAATTGTCTTATCAGTCAAGTTTAACTAAAATTTCAGAAAACAGTATATTTGCAGAACAAGATCTTAGTTTGATTTATCCCAGTAACGTAGGCACGTTTCTTCCTTTTGAACATGAAGACAAACATAGCTTATTTACAGGTATAGAAAGTATGACACACAATTTTAATGATATGTGTAATACTTGGAGAACTTCCCCTAATACAATGGTTGAGTTAGGAATGCCACTAACGGAGTTAACCTCAATAGAATATTTTAATGAAGTTGATTTATATAAAAACATATCTACCAGAACTGATTTGGATGATAGTTTTAAAAAAGAAAAAAAGAAAGTTGTTGAAGAATATATTACAAATAAGCTTGAAAAAAACCTTCAAATGATAGATTCAGATTTTATTAATATGTGGAGAGGGGCTTGTAATGCTTTAGCTTCAAATAATCCAGATAGAGTTAGACATTTTTGCGTTTCGATAAGAGAGCTTTTCACACATTTATTACATTCTTTAGCACCAACAAAAAAAGTGGAAAAGTGGAGTTCAGAGCCACAATATTACCAGAATAACAAACCGACACGAAAAGCAAGAATAGAATATATATGTCGTAATATAAAGACAGGTAAACTTGAACACTTTGTTTCTACAGATGTAACCTCTAGTTTAGCGTTCATTGATCTTTTCCAAGGTGGGACACACAAGGTGCGACATTCGTTTGATAAGAAGCAATTGCAAGCATTACAAGTTAAAGCTGAAGGAACTTTGAATTATTTAATTGAAATAGCAAAAAAGTAAAAACTTAGGGTCAGATGTACTAGCTCAGTAATTAGGTAATTTTTTTTTGCTAAAGACCAAAAAACGTAATTATGGCATGGGCCCGCCTTAAGGCGGGGATGACCCTGCCTGCTTTAACAAGCAGGCAGATCTGAATTCAGAAGTTTTGCTTTAAAGCTATATGTTTACAACATACTGAACATAAATGGGTTGCAAATAGGTGTAGGCAGAATAATTCTAACGACTTTGAAAGATAAAATGTTATATGGAAAAATTTTTAAAATTCGCTTGATTATACACCAATAATAGTGTATATTTAATACATCAATAATAATGTATTGGAGGGGATGTGGCAAAGACAGCAATTTATTATCAGGATAAACGTGGGAAAAAGCCTGTTAAAGAATTTATAAATAAACTAGATGTGCATACAAGGGCTAAAGTATTAGCAAGTACTAATTTTTTATGTGACAATTGGAAGGAATTGAAACGACCAATAGTTGAGTATTTAGGAGATGATCTATATGAGCTCAGAGTTCAGTTTTCATCTAACAATGTTCGAGTTTTTTATGGATATATGTTTAAAGATTATATTGTGTTATTACATGGTATTTTAAAGAAAACATCAAAGATATCTGAAAATGATAAATTGAAAGCAAAAAAGAGAATGATAGATTTTCAAATTCAATATAATGAAGGAAAAATAAAATTAAAATAAAGGGGAAAGAAATGAAAAAGCCAAAAAAAATAAAGGTGAATATACCAGAAACTATAAGCTCTCATATAGATAGTGAGTTTAAGAAAAGTAAAGAGTTTCGGAAAGCATATATAGAGCAAATCGAACGCTTAGAACTTGCCATGAAAATCGTGAAACTTCGAAAACGTAGAAATTTGACTCAAGCTCAATTAGCCAAGAAGGTCAATACAACTCAACAGACTATTTCTAGACTAGAGGATGCTAGTAATACTGAGATTTCTGTATCTACATTAAGTAAGATCGCTTTAGCTTTAGATGCTAAACTTAGTATAGATCTATCACCAAAGAAAAAATAAATTAGAAAGTACATATTTGATCTAAAATAGAGAAGGTAGTTTTGCAGGCAGTATGTTCTGTTTTGGAACATACTGTTTTTTCAAAGAAAGCTTTAGGGGCACCTATGAAAGGATAGTAATATGAAGGACATTTTTAGGATCTATAAAGAAAATAAATTGTTCAAGGAAAAAGATGTAGAGAAAGTACTGGATGAACTGGAAAAGAATGGTTTCTCTCGAATAAATAAAAAAGAGCTTATAATCAACGAGGAAGATCGTATTAATGATAAAACCTTAGAACTTGACACTAAGATCATTGATCTTCAAAGTATAAGGATAACGCATGCTTCTATTGTAAAATTTCACAATTGCGTTTTTATCGGTGATGTCATGATCTATGACGAGGAAGAAAAGTTAACAGAGATAGATATAGATAGTTGTATATTTTTAAAAGGTTGTAAGATCGTCAATAGCAATAAATTGATTGATGTGTCAATAAAACGCTCTAATTTTTCTTGTTTGACATTTCATATAGTAGATGTCAAGAATGTATATATGATGGAAAGTAGTGTTTTGGATCTTAGATTGGAATATATGAATGCTGATTCTTTTGTTCTCTATTGGAACAACATAAATTCTTTAAATGTTGAGGCAGGAGGGTTTAAAGAAGTAAAATTCGATCATTCTCAAATAAATATAAAAAAATCCTTGAACAGGTTAGGAAGATCACAGAAAGGAAAAGGTTTGAATAGAAATTTGTTTGTTTTAACTGAGGCTTTTTCCAGGAATAGTACACAGCATATCAAACATATCGAGAATGAAAGGATAAAGGACACATTAACTTTTATATGAGAACATACTAATGTTGGAATGGATAGAGAGGCTTTAAGTGATATTGTGTTTTTTGAAAGTAAAGCTCATCAAAAAAACAGGTTGTTTAAAGCAATGATGTGGCTTTGTGGAGGTTTTATTAAACCGTCCAGATTTCTGATCTTGAGCATCTTTTTGTGGTTTATTTTTTCTATGATCTTTTGGTTGTCAAAGAGCATGTTCGTTATAAATTCTTTAGAAAGGGTTTTAACCTTGCCGGAAGCTTTCTATTTTTCAGGAATTACTTTGACCACTATTGGATACGGGGATATTCAGCCGCTTGGTTTTTCCAGAGGATTATGTGTTGTTGAAGGTTTTCTTGGGGTTATAACTTTAAGCTGCTTTGTTGTATCTTTGGTCAGACGGTTTGTCGCGGATCTAAAATAGAAAAGGAAGGTTAGCCTTTAGCTGTTAGCCTTCAGCTGTCAGCCAGTGGAACGTCCTGGATGAGGTTTTGTAGGGGCAATTCATGAATTGCCCCTACTGAAAAAGATTGAGGTTTCCTGCTCGGGCTATAAAAAAGAGGGCTGTACACTGATACTGTTAAAGCGTAGTTTGGGACAGCCCTCTTTTTTGCATTGTGGAAATTATATATACTATAACTTTTCAAGTTAATTTTGACTGCTAAGGGTGTACTTTATGCTTCGGCCTTGACCATGCTTGACCAAAACATTTTTAGCCAAGAGATCGTTAATGTCTCTGTTTGCAGTATCCTGTGAACACTTGCAAATTGCAGCCCATTTGGAAGATGTTAGGTTTCCAATAAAATCATCAAGTAATTTATTCAAGATCTTTATTTGACGATCATTAAATGTTATTGATGAGTGCTTTTGCCAGAATAAAGCTTTATTTAAAATAGAGTTCAAGGTTGTTTCCGAAGAAGCAATAGCATCTGTAACACATTTTATAAACCAAAGTAGCCAAAAGGTAATATCCAAAGACCCTTTTTGAGTTTTTTCCAATATATTATAGTAATCATCTCGGTTTTCCTGCATTTGTTTTGATATGCTATAAAAACGTTGAGAAGACTTTTCAGCCTTTGCTAACATCATATCAGTTAGAGTTCTTGCTATACGGCCATTACCATCTTCAAAAGGATGAAGTGTAATAAACCATAAATGGGCTATACCAGCTTTTATAATACCATCGGTTTTATCTGTTTGATTTAACCAATTTAAGAATTTTTCTATTTCTTTTTCTAATTGATTTGCCTCAGGTGCTTGAAAATGTACTTTTTCTTTTCCCATTGGTCCTGAAACAACTTGCATAGGCCCTTTTTTATCATCACGAAACTGCCCTGTTAATATTTTATTAATGGTACTGTATCCAGTAGGAAAAAGAGAGGCCTGCCAGCCCAATAGCCGTTCTTTTGTTAGAGGCTTATCATAGTGTTCAACAGCATTAAAAACAATGGTAACAATGCCTTCAATATACCTGTCAGTTTGATATTCTTTTTCAACAGGTAATCCTAAACGTCTTACAACTGAAGAACGCACTTGTTCTGTATTTAAAATGTGCCCTTCAATAGCAGAAGACCTTATTACTTCGTCAGTTAAAGTACTTGCGATAGCTTCTTGTTGAAGATCAAATCCTAAAGAATTCATTTTCCCCAACAAGGTACCTTGAACAGATTTTAATGAGACTAAAGCTTCAAGAACATTTTTTATGTCCCATGAAAAAGATGGCCATTGTTCATTTTGATAAATATATTTCATATTATTAATCTCCGCACTTTATGCGGAGATTATACCTGCTTTTCTCCGCATTGTCAAGTAAATACAAGGTATTTTATGTAATGTGCGGAGATTAGGCGGCTTTTTCTCCGCATTTCACTTCTTTTTTAAAATAATTTGGGACAGAATGGCTTTTTGATCGTATATAATAATAGAGGGGGAATGGGTCATGGGTCATGAGTCATGGGTAATGGGTAATGGGTCATGGGTCATGAGTCATGGGTAATGGGTCATGAGTCATGGGTCATGGGTCATGGGTAATGGGTCATGAGTCATGGGTAATGGGTCATGAGTCATGGGTAATGGGTCATGAGTCATGGGTAATGGGTCATGGGTAATGGGTCATGGGTAATGGGTCATGAGTCATGGGTAATGGGTAATGGGTCATGGGTAATGGGTCATGAGTCATGAGTCATGAGTCATGAGTACTGAGTAATAGTGTTACTACCCATTACACAATAACACAAAAAAGGAGGAATATTATGGATGAACGAGATGAACTAGAGTTTCTTGAACAGGATCTTCTGTTAACGCCTGAATGGTATGAATGTCCTCATTGCGGGAGCAAAATACTAATGAGCCAGTTCTTTTGTCAATTTTTAAAAGTAAATTGTGATCAATGCGGCAACCCTATTGAAAAAAAGCTTTAATGAACGATCTTATATTTATAGAAGAATATATCTTCTTTTAAGTGTTATTTTAACTCGATCAAGTTTTGCACAATTGACAAAAAGCTATTCGCTTGGTAACATATTAGTATTCGGGACCAGAGATAGCCAGACCATTGGTTTATAAAAAGGATGCATTTTAAAACTATATAATGTCCCTAAGTTCTATCTGTGTTGACCTTGATAGATGAAAAGGAGTTTAAAATGGCAGAGAAAAAGATATTATTTTATGATACAAAAGAATATGACAAAGATTTTTTCAATGAAATAAATAAAAAATATAAGTTTGAAATTGATTATTTTAACGAACATTTGAATGAAAAAACAGTTTCTTTCTCTAAAGGATATGATGTTGTTTGCGTTTTTGTTAATGATATAGTTAACAAGAAAGTTATAGACGCTCTTATAAAGAACGGTGTTAAACTTATTGCTTTAAGATGTGCAGGTTATAATAATGTGAATCTGCAGTCTGTATATGGAAATATACATGTAGTACGTGTTCCAGGATACTCTCCTTATGCAGTTGCAGAACATGCAGTTGCTCTTATTCTTGGACTTAACAGAAAAACCCATAGGGCTTATTATAGAACACGGGATGGAAATTTTTCTATTAATGGTCTTATGGGTTTTGATCTACATGGTAAAACAGCAGGTATTATAGGTACAGGCCAAATAGGGAAATGTGCCATAAATATTTTAAAAGGATTTGGAATGAACATCCTTGCTTATGATATTTTACCTGATAAAAATTATGCTAAAAAAAACAAAATTTCATATGTAAGCCTTGATAAGCTCTATAAAGATTCTGATATTATTTCACTGCATTGCCCTATGACAAAAGATACCTTTCATCTCATAGATAAACAAACCATGAAAAAGATGAAAAAAGGTGTCATGATAATAAATACAGGAAGAGGCGGCCTTATCAATACAGGGCATCTTATAGAAATGCTGAAAAAAGGACATGTCGGTTCTGCCGGATTGGATGTTTATGAAGAAGAAAGCGACTATTTTTTTGAAGATCTTTCTTCCTCTGTAATAAGGGATGATGTACTTGCAAGACTTCTGACATTCTCAAATGTCTTGATCACTTCACACCAGGGGTTTTTTACCAAAGAAGCTCTTACAAACATTGCAGATACTACATTATCAAATGTTCAGGAGTTCTTTAAAGGGGGATATTTAAAGAACGAGATCTGTTATAAATGCAACAAAGTCTGCCAAAAAAAGAAAAATAAGCGTTGTTTTTGAACTTGTCATTCGCGGCTTTCTGAGGTACCACTTGAACCATCCTTAAAAAAATCTTCTTGAGACTCTTTTGATGTTTTTAAGATACCTTTTAAAAATCAATTGTTGACAATTCCATGTTTTATTTGTATACTAACTCCATAGACAAGATAGACAAAATAAACAAGATATAAAACACAGATAAGGTCTTGGTATGAAATTAACAACTAAAAGTGAATATTCCCTTCTGGCTTTGGTCTATATAGCCAGATCCGGAAATAACGATTATGTAAAGATAGAAGATATATGCAAAAAGTATGATATTTCCAAAAAGTATCTGGAGCATTTGTTTTTATCATTAAAACAGGCTAAATATTTGAAAGCAAAAAGAGGTTCGAACGGGGGATACAAATTAGCTGTTTCTCCTCAAAAAATTTCAGTTGCCGAGATCATACGGTTAATGGATGGGGCTTTAGCGCCAACTTTGGTTGTCAGTAAATATTTCTTTGAGCATACACCTATAGAAAAAGAGAAAAAGATCATGAGTGTATTCAAGGAAATTCGGGATTATATTTCAAATAAAGTCGAGCGGTTAAAAATAGCGGATCTAATATGAATAGCAGAGTTAAGAACGAAATATCAAAAAGCGATGTTAATAACTTAAAAACCGCAGAAAAATTAAGCGGAAAAGCGGTTGAAAAAATGATGGATGCAATTAAATCAGTACAGCACGGTACTGTTCAGGTCCATATTCAGGATGGCAGAATAATTCAAATAGACAAAATAGATAAAATCAGATTACGGTAAAGAAATTATTTTTTATCAGAGCTGACCGGAAAACTGGAGGCTAAGAGTTTTGCTTAAGCAAAATTCTTAGCCTCATTTTTTTAAGAAAGGAGAATTTGCATGGGATTAGAAATGACTTTGGGGATAATATTAGCAATGGGTGTGCTGGCATTTTTCTGTGAATATATGGATTCTACATTAGGAATGGGTTATGGTACAACTCTAACCCCGATTCTTTTGATCATGGGATATGAACCTTTACAAGTGGTACCTGTAGTTCTAATATCAGAACTTTTCAGCGGTTTACTGGCTGGCGCTTTGCACCATAAAGAAGGTAATGTTGATTTCAGACCAAAAATGATCGATATGCCTGAGATAATTTCAGAACTAAAAAGTTTCGGTTACATTAAGACAGCAAAAAAGGTGTTTCCAAAGCACTTAAAAGTAGCTTTAATCTTGGCTATGTGCAGTATAGTGGGAACTATAAGCGCTGTTTTTATAGCAGTTAGCTTGCCGAAATTCTGGATAAAACTTTACATAGGTATATTGGTTATTTCTATGGGTATTATTATTCTCATCTGCTTTAATAAGACTTTTCGTTTCTCATGGAACAAAATAATCGGGCTTGGATTGTTAGCTTCTTTCAACAAAGGAATTAGCGGAGGCGGATATGGTCCTGTAGTTACCAGCGGGCAGATACTTTCAGGAGTGGAAGGGAAAAGCGCAGTTGGGATAACATCCTTAGCTGAAGGATTGACATGTGCTGTTGGGATCGCTACATATTTTATTGTTTCAGGGAATAATCTAAATCTGCAACTAGTTACTTGTATTACAGCCGGTGCGATCCTTTCTGTGCCTTTTTCAGTGAAAAGTGTAAAAAAAATAACTGAGAAAAGATTGAAACTTGCAATTGCAGTATTGACTATAATTCTGGGAGTTTTGACTCTTTGGAAACTAATAGCAGGATGATAAAATGAAAAAAATATTTATATTGATAAGTGTCATTTCAATGTTGATCGAAGTAAGTTCCTATGCTTTTGAGAACGGAGATTTTCAGTACTGGAACAATGAAAGTGTTTCCCTGAAAATAAAGAAAAGCTGGAAAGTAACATTAGCTGAAGAATTTCGGTTTGGCGATAACAGTAGTGTACTATATTATGAACATACAGACATTGGGATAGTTTATTCAGGGTTAGCAAAATGGCTTGATCTAGGAATTAATTACAGGCATATTTATGAGAAAAACAAAGGTAAATGGCAGCTTGAAAATAGACCGCATTTTAATGCTACTTTCAAATTTTCTTTTTTTGATCTGGATCTCAGTAATCGTGCTTTGTTCGAATACAGGATCAGGAAAAACAAACATGATTACTGGAGATATCGTAATAAGTTGACTGTTAAATTTCCTCTTAAATTGACCAGATTTAAAATTCAACCATATACGGCTGATGAAATATTTTTTGATCTTGATAAGGAAAAAGTGGATCGCAACAGAATTTATATGGGATTTAACATTAAACTGACTGATGATCTTCAAGGTGATATATATTATATGATCCAGTCATCCAAGAACGAAAAATGGGAACATTGGAATATTTTCGGCACCAGTTTAAAGCTTTTGTTTTGAACTTTATTTTATCTATGAGTCTAAAGGCAGGGTTTTTCAATAAGTGCTGAAAAACGTAGTTATCTGACCAATAAGCGTTGAACAGAAAAATTGCAAATTTATCATATCATTGTACTCTGGGATGGGGGCAATGATATTTTTGTTAATGAAGAATAAAGAAATGGACTTATTTAAAGATCTCATATAAAATACGAACATTATGGAGCAATTCAAAAAGATCTATATAGAAATAACGAATACATGCAACTTAGAGTGCACTTTTTGTCCGAAAACTAAACGAAAACCGGAATTCATGAGTGTAGACCTGTTTAAAAGGATACTTGAACAAGTAAAAGATCATTCCAGGTATCTACACTTTCATGTTATGGGAGAACCGCTTTTACATCCTGAGATAGGGTCTTTTTTGGATATCTGCGAAGATAAAGGTTTTAAGGTAAATATCACTACAAATGGAACTCTTGTTAAACAAGCAAAAGAAAAACTTTTGTTTAAACCTGCTATTAGGGCTATGAATTTTTCCCTGCATATCTTTGATGAAAATACACCAAAAAAAGTCGTCGATGCATATCTTAATGAAATTTTTGATCTTATATCTTTATCAGGGAATCCTCCAGGCTTTATTGTATGTTTTAGATTGTGGAACATACAAAATAAAAAGATACAGCCAACATGGATAAATGCCTATATGTTAGAAAGGATCGAAAAGTTCTGCGATGTTCCATCGAAAATAGAAGAGATCCCTACAGATGGGAACGGACTTAAACTTAAAGACAATGTTTATGTGAATATGAGCTCTTTATTCGAATGGCCTAATGAGTTGATACCTGATATAAATGATGAAGGATTTTGTTTAGGGCTTAGGCATCAGGCTGCTATCCTTGTAGATGGGACTGTAGTTCCCTGCTGTTTGGATAGTGAAGGAACAATAGATCTTGGGAACATAAATGAAAATAATTTTAAACAGATCATTGAAGGTAAAAGAGCAAAGGCTTTATTTAAAGGGTTTTCGGAAAGAAAAGTAGTTGAATCCCTTTGCAGAAAATGCGGGTATAGAAAAAGATTTGATCTGAAAGTGTAAATTCTTTCTTACAATCAGGATACTAATGGAAAACATTGTATTTTTAATAGCCTCTTTTTTTGCTGCAATTGCAGCAACTTTAGCCGGGTTTGGGAGTTCAACTCTTCTTGTGCCTGTTGCCACTATGTTCATGGATCTGAAAACGGCAATTTTTCTTGTAGCTTGTTTTCATCTATTCAGTAACACCTTTAAGATCAAGCTTTTTTGGAATAAAATAGATCTTAATATCTTTTTGCTTTTTGGTATTCCAAGCATTTGCTTTGCTTTGATAGGTGCTGCACTTATTTCTATTGTTCCAGTAGATGTGGTAAAGAGCATATTGGCTGTATTTCTGATAGTTTTTTCTCTGTATTCTTTGGTAAAACCTAGATTTGTCATAAAAAAAACAAGATCATCTGCTTTTATTGGAGGAGGTCTTTCTGGGTTTTTAGCAGGGTTAATAGGTTTAGGTGGTGCAATAAGATCAACATTTTTGGTAGCATTTGACATGCCTAAAGAAATATATATCGGCACTTCTGCTATGATAGCTTTTGTTATAGATCTTACCAGAATACCTGCTTATCTATTTGTTAAGATCGTGCAGGATACTTCGTATTACATGCTTATTCCTTTTATGTTCATCAGCGCATATTTAGGAGTTAAAACAGGAAAGATCCTTTTACAGAAAATAAGTCAACAGACTTTTCGTAAGATAGTACTGATAGCTTTGTTTTTTATAGGTATAAAAATGTTATTTTAGTTTTAAGTCATGGGATCTTGTTTTGAATCTAACACTTTTTTAAAAAACATAGTTTAGGTATTAAGGTAAACCGTTAGTCGTGAGTCGCAAGCCGTAAGTCGTAAAGCGTTGTGCGTTATGCGTATGTCGTAAATCGTGAACCGTGAACCGTAATTTGTTATTGTGCTATTGCATGTTTTTCAGTAGGGGCAATTCATGCCCTATACCAGAGTTTTGCTATGCAAAACACGGTATAGGGTTTAAATTGCCCCTACAAAAACATCGTTGAGAATTTCCAACACTTTCATCTTTAAGACCAGATTAGTCCAACTAGTTAAACCAATCTGCCATTATCAAGCCGTTTTAAAAAAATGAACACAAGAGATGATATTGTGTTATAATATATTAACTTTTATATATGGTTCTTTTCAGAATAATTTTTCCTAAAAAAAAGGAGTAAAACATGATGAGAAGTATATCAGATTATATTGATATTGTAGGTGTTGAAACGATATCAAAGATATTCAAGAAAGCCAATAAATTATATCGTAAGAAGATAGCGAATGTAAACGCAACATTTTTAGGCGGAGGTGTTGCTGAAATACTGGGAAGAATGGTTCCTCTTATGAACGAGGTTGGTTTAGACGCAGAATGGCGTACAATTCACGGAAGCCCTGCTTTTTTTGATGTAACAAAAAGTTTTCACAATGCACTTCAAAGCGGGCCTATTGATCTTTCCCCACAAGTAAAATCTATTTATACTGATATAAATCAGGAATATGCAAGTTTTTCGCAGCTTAATAAATATGATTGTTTGATAGTTCATGATCCACAGCCGCTTCCTTTAATATCTTATTACAGAAAACAACAACCATGGATATGGAGATGCCATATAGATATTACTGATCCTAATAAAGAATTATGGGAGTATTTAAAAAAATTCATGATCCGTTATGATGCTATTATCATATCAAGCGAAAAATACAGAAAACCTGATCTTCCGGTCATTCAAAAGGTAATTCAACCTGCAATAGATCCTTTGTCTTTAAAGAACAGAGAGCTCTCTGAAGAAGAGATTATGAAGTATATAAAAGATAATAATATCCCAACAGATAAACCTTTATTAACACAAGTGTCAAGAATGGATCCTTGGAAAGACCCTGAAGGAGTACTTGAGGTTTTTAAACTTGTAAAAGAAAAAGTGGATTGCAGGCTTCTTTATTGCTATAACCTTGCAACAGATGACCCTGAAGGTATGAAAATATTTGAAAGAGTTTATGCGAAAGCAAAAAGTTATATTGATAAAGGAGATGTTCTATTCGTTGTAGGTAATAATGAGCTTCTTGTGAATGCTATTCAACGATTTTCTACTGTCATTATCCAAAAATCAATTAAAGAGGGATTTGGGTTGGTCGTAGCAGAAGCTTTATGGAAAGGTAAACCGGTAGTTGCAGGTAATGTAGGAGGTATTCCTCATCAGATCATTGATGGACAAACAGGATTTTTAGTTGATCCTTATGATCTTAAAGCATGTGCAGATAAAGTAGTAAAGCTTTTTAAAGATCCTAAATTAAGTGAATCAATGGGTGTAAAAGCAAAAGAACATGTCAGAAAACATTTTCTTACTACCAGACTGATATCAGATTATCTGGACCTATTATCAGAGGTTTTAGGTTAATAGGGCTTTAGTGAATAGTGAATAGTATTAATTGATTTAAAGATATACGGTTCACGGTTTACGATTTACGCATAACGCAATAACGCACAACGCATAACGGTTTATAGTATAAGGAGAAAAAATGAACGAGTATATGAAAGAAGCTATAGCAGAAGCTCAAAAAGGCCTTGAAGAAGGAGGGTTACCAATAGGTGCTGTATTGGTATATGAGGGTAAAATAATCGGCAAAGGTCATAATAAACGAATACAAAACGGCAGTGTTATTCTACACGGTGAAATGGATGCATTGGAAAATGCAGGAAGAAAAACATCAGCAATATATAAAAAATGTGAATTGTATACGACACTTTCTCCTTGTATAATGTGTACAGGTGCTGTTTTGTTATATGGTATACCTAAGGTCATTATTGGGGAAAACAAGAATTTTATGGGCGAAGAAGAACTTCTTAAAAACAGAGGTGTTAAAATAGAGGTTTTACAGGATAAACAATGCATTGAAATGATGAAGGATTTTATCGAACAAAATCCTTCTTTATGGAATGAAGATATCGGCGTGTAAATAACAATTTTCATTTTAATTGCAATATTATAAAGTAGTAGGGGCAATTTAAACCCTATACCGTGTTTTGCATAGCAAAACTCTGGTATAGGGCATGAATTGTCCCTACTAAAACAGCAAATGTTGGAGGCAGCTATATGGCAAGATTCATAAAAAAAATTTCCAATACTATAGGTCTTGAACCAGGGGCATTGGTATATGTCGGGGAAAAGAAAACAGAGCATGTAAGGATAAGTATTATTGATTATGATCAGGATAAATTCACTCAAAAATATATAGATAATATAGAGGACTGTTTTCTTTTAAGGGATACAAAAACCGTATCCTGGATAAATATCGACGGGATCCATGATACAGCATTGATAGAAAAGATAGGAAATCATTTTAATATTCATCATCTTTTCATGGCTGATATAGTTAATACCAGTCAACGTCCGAAATTCGAGGATGCTGAAAACTATATGTTCCTTATTTTAAAGATGCTATATTTTGATGAAAAAGAAAATGACATTAAATGTGAGCAGGTCAGTTTAATAGTAGGGCAAAATTTTGTCATATCTTTTCAGGAAACAGAAGGAGATGTTTTTGATATTTTGAGAAATCGCATAAAAATGGCAAAGGGTAAGATACGTAAGATGGGCGCAGATTATCTTGTTTATTCAATTATAGATGCTCTTGTTGATAATTATTTTGTCATTCTGGAGAAGGTAGGGGAAAATATTGAAAGTATGGAAGATGATCTGATAAATGAACCTACTCCAAAAAGCGTGCAAACAATACAGGATCTGAAAAGGGATATAATATTTTTACGCAAAACCATATGGCCTTTGAGAGAAGTTATCAATGGATTGGAGAAAACCGAATCAAAATTGATAAAGAAAACAACCGCAGTTTATTTAAGGGATATATATAATCATACTATACAGATAATAGATACAATAGAATCATTTAGGGATACAGTCTCAGGCACACTTGATATTTATCTTTCCAGTGTAAGTAATAGAATGAATGAAGTAATGAAAGTGCTGACCATAATCGCAACTATATTTATTCCTCTTACTTTTGTTGCAGGTATCTATGGTATGAATTTCAATACTGCGATATCACCTTTGAACATGCCGGAACTTAATTGGCGATATGGTTATGTTTTTGCATGGATCATTATGATATCAATAGTAGTTGGAATGGTCACATATTTCAAACGCAAAAAATGGTTTTAATCAGAACAGAATATAAGGATATATATTAGTTCACTGATATAATGTGAAATACTGAATTATGTTTTTTCTGATCACATAAAAAGTAGAGGTTTTCTTTGCGATAAAAGAAAAATGTTAATTTTATTTGCTTTTTTTAAAAAATAGTATATAATTAAAACAAAGTAGTAATATTATTTTTATGAAAGGAGTGGTTATGAGAAAAGTTTTTGCATGTTTAATGGTAATGGCGTTAGTTCTTTCTGTTATGCCAGCATTTGCAGCGGAAGGTGATTCTGTAGTAGATCATCCTGCAGCAAAGAAATTAGGCAGAGGTCTTTTGAACATAGTTGATGCTGTGTGCGAAATACCAGGAACAATGATGAGAACAGGTAATGCAGAAGGCGCTGGAAAAGGTCTAACTGTAGGACTATTTAATGGCGTTAAGAACACTGTTGTAAGAGCTGTTGTTGGTGCTTATGAAGTTGTTTCTTTCCCATTTCCAGTTCCAGCAGATTATGAGCCAATACTAGACGAACCACAATATTTGGCTGCAGAATAATACATTTTTCAACAAATGTAATTTTTAAAAAAGCCCTATGTGAAAACATAGGGCTTTTTTTATAAGTTATCCTTCCTAAATATATACTGTTTATTATGCTCAAACCCATTGATTGTTATAATTTATCTAATAGATATTCTTTTTATTAAAACTATTACAAAACTGTTACAATTTAAATATAAAATTGTGATATAATATAAAAATAAATAAGATAATAAAAGTATTAGTTTAATTAAAAAGAAAGGACAAAATGCAGGAAAACGTAGATAGACAATATAAAGTTGCACGAAATATAATGAATGCAAGGCGTGCACGGGTAATGACAATAGAAAATTTAGCTGAAAAAACAGAGATCGATATTGAGTTTCTAAAAAGCATTGAAAGAATAGATCCTCCGCTTATTCCGGACGATATTCTAAAAAAGATCGCAAAAACTTTAGGAGTTACTCTGTCTGATCTTTTGAAGTGATCTTTTCCAAGCAATAATTTATTTTATAAATAAAAAGCACGGTTTTTTAAAACCGTGCTTTTTCATTTTAGATTATAATGATCATGATCTTTGTTTTCCGTCGTAGATCATTTTAAAATTACTTTTATGTGCTTTATATCCATGCCATTATAATGCTTTATGATCACAAAAAATAAAAATATCCCTTCTCAATTTGAACCAAAAGTAAAATCTTTTCTCGGAAATAAAAAAAAGCTTTTTTGGGATACCATATATAGTGTGTTTTTCCCCATGCATAGACCCCATATAGGGTCTTTGTGAAAGCTTAAAAAATTTCTTTAAAAAGGGAGATTTAGGCTTGACTTTATATTACAAGATGTGTATATTTGTAATATAAGTGGAGCAAAGTGGAAGAAAGTGGAGGATAAAATGTTTTACGGAGAATTTGAACATTCATTAGATAATAAAGGAAGGATAATTATCCCGTCTAAGTTTCGTACGGCAATGAAGGATAATTATATAGAAAAGTTCTTTGTTACCAGGGGACTTGATACATGTCTATTTATGTTCACTGAAAGTGAGTGGCAGCAGCAGGAAAACAAATTCAAGACAATGTCTTTCACAAAGAAGCAGTCTCGTCAGTTCAACAGGTTATTCTTTTCAGGAGCAGTAGATCTTGTCACAGATAAACAGGGCAGAATACTTATCCCTAAATACCTGACTGATTATGCTCTAATAAAGAAAGATATAAGGATAGTGGGGGTTTCTAATCGTATAGAAATATGGGCAAAAGAAAAATGGGAAGAATTTTACAATAATACGATGGGTTCTTTCGAGGATATTGCAGAAAACTTAATGGAGCTTGACTAAAATGAATAATGAAATGATAAGCGGATTAGCAGTACTACATATAAAGGAAAGAGATAAGCAAGAGCTTTTCAGATATGCTAATTCAAAGAAACAAAGTTTAAGGAATAAGATCGCAAAAATAAGCGATCTTTATAGAGTTTATTTTAAAGGTACAGCAAAAGTATAGTTGTGCCAAAAAAAGGGGGTGGAAAATGAGAACTGTTTTTGTTTTGAACGAAAATACTACAACAGAGATCATGGACCCTTTGAATAACATTGAGAGGTTAAGAAAGATGAGAAAACTTAATTCTAGAAGACTTACAAGCTCTAGAAGATTAGGGTTTAATGCATCTTTTCTTTTAACTTCCAACAGAATTGCAGTTGAATACAAATAGTGAGTTGCATATTTCAGTGTTATCTGAAGAGGTCATCAAGTATCTTAACCCAATTAATGGGGATAAGATACTTGATGGCACGGTTGGCTGTGCAGGACACTCAAAACGGCTCCTTGAAAGAATTTTGCCTCAAGGTTTTTTAATAGGAATAGACAGAGATGGCCAGGCGATAAATATCGCAAAAAAAAGGTTATCTGCTGAATATCCAGAAAAAAACTATAAAATTGAGCATGCAAATTTTGATGAACTTGAAGTAATATTAAAGAACAATGGCATAGACAAGCTGAATGGTGCATTATTTGATCTTGGAATATCATCATTTCAGATAGATACCCCTCAAAGGGGATTTAGTATTAAAGAAAACGGACCGCTTGATATGCGGATGGATCTTTCACAAAGAATTACGGCTTTTGATGTTGTCAATAGATATCCTGAAAAACAATTAGCAGATGTAATTTATCAGTTTGGAGAGGAAAGGGCATCAAGGAAGATCGCAAGATATATTGTTAACGCAAGAAAGACCAAAAAGATAGAGACTACATATGAACTTGCCGGAATAGTCTTAAAAGCGCTTAGCAGGGGCGGTAAAAGGTCACGTATACATCCTGCTACAAAGACTTTTCAGGCTATAAGGATAGAAGTAAATAATGAGTTGGGATCAATAAAACAGGCACTAGAAAAAGTTGTAACGTTCCTTGCGCCAAAAGCCAGATTGTGTGTGATATCATTTCATTCTTTGGAAGACCGTATAATCAAACAATTCTTTAGGGAACTGGCTAAAAACAAGGAAGATTTTAAAATATTGACAAAAAAACCTATTATACCAACTGAAGAGGAAACAGCAGCTAACCCTAGAGCTAGAAGTGCGAAATTGAGGGTTATAGAAAAAAATTAGCCATCAGCTTTCAGCTATTAGCCCTGCCTGCCGGCAGGCAGGGCTCAGCTTGTGGATGGTCCTAAAAAAATTCGATTAGTAATGGTTGTTTAGGTACTTCTTTTGGTGATAGCTTACAGATGATAGGGGAAAGTTAATAAAGAACAAATATAAAGGTTACGAGTTTGGATATATAAAGAGAAAGGAAAATATAATATGAGAAAGTTTTTCAGTATAAGTATAACATTGACATTATTGACACTTCTTTATGTATATCAAAATGTTGAGATCATCAATATAGGCTACGGTATCACAAAACAGGAACAGCTTCTTTCTACTTACCTTGACGAGCATAAACAATTGGTGTATAATCTAAATAAACTTGAATCTCCGTTTACGTTATGCGAGAGGTTGAGTTCAGAAAGTATAGAATTAGTTGAGGCTGATGTGCAAAACATCTATTATGCTTGTGTAAAGGCTGAACAAGAGAAACCTTTGAGCCCGCGTATAAGCATGTTAGATAGATTTTTTGATAGTATCACATTGACAGCTGAAGCACGTGATTCTAAATAACTTACCACTGATAATAAGTGTATAGAAACATAAACCGTAAAAGACAATTAATAGTCCTTTTTTTGTTTTGCATATTATTCATATGTCTTATATTAAGAGTGTATAATAGGCAGGTGATAAACTATGAGTTTTTCAAGAAAAAAGCAGATATACAGCATAGAGTTAAAATAGAACTTGCACCTGAAAGAGGTGGTATTTTTGATAGAAATAACAGGGCTTTTGCAGTTGACACGCCTATAGAAAGCCTTTATGCTGTTCCTCGTGAAATAACCAACAAAGAAGAAGTTATAAGGTCTATATGTGAACTGATAGATGTTGATGAAAACATTGTGAGGGAACGTATCAATAAAGATAAGGCGTTCATCTGGATAAAACGCGGACTTTCGTCTGAAGAAACCACCAGAATAAAAATATCAAAAATCAACGGGCTTTACCTTTTACAGGAAACAAAAAGAAGTTATCCTAAAGGTGATCTCTTATGTCATGTGATAGGTTTTACAGATATTGATAACAAAGGGATCGAAGGTATAGAACTTTATTATGAAAATTTTTTAAGGGGTAAATACGGATGGAAAAGCTTTTTCAGGGATGCCAGGCAAAATAAAATATCATCATACGAGGAGTTCTTACCTGCCAAAAAAGGGTATGATATTATACTTACTATTGATGAAGTAATACAGCATACAGTAGAAACCGAAATGCGAGAGCTTGTGAAAAAAAGAAAACCGGAATCTGCAATGATAATAGTAATGTCCCCTATTACGGGAGAGATATATGCAATGTGTTCTTATCCCAGTTATGAGAATAATCAATATTCAAAAGCAGAGAAAGAGGATCTCAAAAATAGGTGTATAACAGATGTTTATGAACCTGGCAGTGTTTTTAAAGTGTTAAGTGCGTGTGCTGATATTGATACTGGAAAGGTCAAACCTGATGATATGTTCTTTTGTGAGAATGGACAGTATAGCGTCGGAAAAAGGGTTCTTCATGACTATCATGGTTATGGTAACCTGTCTTTTTCTCAAGTTATACAGAAATCCAGCAATATAGGAACAGTTAAAGCAACAGCTAAAATAGGAGAAGATGATTTCTACAATTATCTATTGAATTTTGGAATTGGTCAGTCAACAGGTATAGATCTCCCTGGAGAGGAAAATGGAATTTTAAGGAACGTGAGAACGTGGACCCCATCTGATATGACAACTATCCCAATGGGACAGGGTGTTTCATGTACAACTTTACAATTGGCGGATGCTTTGAGCGTAGTTGCTAATGGAGGATTGCTGATGCAGCCGTATATTGTTAAAGAGATAAGGGATGAAAATGGTAACGTGATAAAAAAATTCAAGCCAAAAATAAAAAAAAGGGTTATAAGCGGAAAAAGTGCAGATACTGTTAAAGAAATATTAAAAGGAGCTGTACAAAGCGGTACAGGGAAAAAAGCAATATTGAATGGATATTATGCTTGCGGTAAAACAGGAACAGCACAAAAGGTCATAGGCGGCAGGTATGCAGAAGGCAAATACATTGCTTCATTTATGGGATTTGCACCTTATAAAGACCCAGAACTTGTTGTTGTTGTGAGTGTAAATGAACCTAAGGGCGATTATTTCGGAGGAAGTGTTGCTGCACCTGTATTCAGGGAAGTTATGCAGAAGTCATTAAGGTATCTAGAGGTGCCGGAGGAGAGTTAATAAGCATTCGTAAATCGGGAGTCGGGAGACGGTAGTCGGAAAACAAAAAACAATTCGATTTCCGATTTTCGATTACCGAATTTCGAACATGCTATAAAGGAGTTAAATGGAACGACCAAAATTCACATCAGATTCAAGAAAAGTTCAAAAAGGGGATATCTTTATTGCCTTAAAAGGAGCTGTTTCCGATGGACATCAGCATATTGAGTCTGCAATAGATAAAGGTGCAAAGTTTTGTATAGTCCAAAAGGATATATGGAAGAAACTTTCCAAAAAGGTACATGTTTCTTCTAAAAAAATAAAGATCGTACAAAATTCTCATAAAGAGTATTCGAGAAATTGTTCAGAGTATTTCGATGAACCCTCAAAAAAACTTTTTAATATTGGTATAACAGGTACTAATGGAAAGACAACTGTTTCGTTTTTGCTGGATAAGATATTAAAGGATTCAGGTAAAAGGACAGGTCTGATAGGAACGATCTATTATAAGATAGGTGAAAAGACAGTTGATGCAGATAGGACTACTCCGGATGCTTTTACACTCAACAGATTGTTGTCGGATATTGTCAGAGAAAAGATAAAGTACTCCATAATGGAAGTTTCTTCTCATGCGTTGGAACAGGAAAGAGCAGGACATGTTTTTTACGACGTGGCAGTCTTTACCAATCTTACCCCAGAACATATGGATTATCACAAAAATATAAATAGTTATTTCAAAGCAAAGAAAAAAATATTTGTTAACCTTAAAAAAAAAGGAATTGCTATTGTCAATATTGATGACCCAAAAGGAAAAATACTTAAAAAAGAGCTTAAGAACAGATGCATAGGCTTCAGTGTAGGTAAAAAAACGGATGTTTATGCAGAAAACATTGAAATGACTTTGGCAGGTTCAACTTTTGATCTCAATGTTTTTGATAAAAAGTACAAGGTAAAAACATCCCTTATCGGCAGACATAATATTTCAAATATATTAGCAGCTGTTTCTGCGGGTGTTTTTTTAGGTATTAATATCAAAGATGTTATAAAAAGTATTGGTAATGCTAAACCACCGGATGGTCGTCTGCAGCCTGTAAAGATCAATAAAAAGTTTAAAGTGTTTGTCGATTATGCACATACTGCTGACGCACTTTTAAATGTTTTACGGACCTTACAGGAAATAAGACCAAAACAAATTATTACAGTTTTCGGATGCGGAGGAGACAGAGATAAGACTAAAAGACCCAAAATGGGTGAAGTTGCATGCATGTTATCAGATAAAGTCCTTGTCACAAGTGATAATCCAAGAACAGAAGATCCTGCTTGTATTATCAATGATATTGTAAAAGGCATAAAAAAATATATTAGTAAAGTCATTATAGAAAAAGACAGACGTGAAGCTATCAAAATAGCTTTGAACATCGCACAAAAGGATAGTATCGTTATTATTGCCGGAAAAGGGCATGAGAAATATCAGATAATAGGAAACAAGAAGATGAAGTTTGATGATGTGAAGGTTGTTAAGGAGTTAATAGGAGTTCGTGACTAGGTATCAGGTGATAGGGATTCGTGACTAGTGACTAGGATAAATTGATCTTAAGATATCCTAAGATAGAGAATAAAAATTTAATTGATTAATTAGCAACAATTTTAGAGAGATTATGTAAGAAACTTCATAAACGAAATAGCTTTAAAGCAATTATTTCTAGTAACTAGTTTCTAGTTACTAGTCACTAAATAAAGGAGTCCAATGTTCACTGTTTCAGAAATAGCCCAGGTTCTAAAGAACCGTAAATATAAAGATGATCGAACAAAGATCAAAGGTGTTTGCATTGATTCCCGCAAGGTGAAAAAGGGCGATCTTTACATTGCCATCAAAGGGGAAAGATTCAACGGTAATGATTTTGTACTCGAAGCATATAAAAAAGGAGCAGTTTGCATTATTGCTTCAAAAAATACAAAAGATGCCGTTGCAGTAGAAAAACATATTCCCGTTTTTTTCGTAAAAGATACGATCAAAAATATGGGTGATATTGCTTGTTTTTACAGATGTAAAATGGATATCCCAATAGTCGCAATAACAGGTTCTGCAGGAAAGACAAGCACAAAAGAAATAATAGCTTTTCTTTTATCTAAAAGTTATAAGGTTCTTAAAACAGAAGGAACAAAGAATAATTTTATCGGTGTTCCTTTAACATTATTTCAGTTAAAGAAAACACATGAAGTAGGTGTTGTTGAGCTTGGGACAAATTCACCCGGTGAAATTTCTAGATTGTCACAGATAGTACAGCCTGACGTAGGAGTGATAACAAATGTTGGAGATGCACATTTAAAAGGATTTAAGACACGCCTTAATGTTTTAAAAGAAAAAAAAGAACTTATCAATTCTTTGCCTGATAATGGAATAGCTGTGTTGAACGGAGATGATCAGCTTTTGAACAAAATAAAGGTACACTGTAAAAAAGTCATGTTTAACATAGACAAGAAAAGTCATAATGACAAATATTATGATAAAAAAGGGGCTCTTTCGTTTTATGTTGGTAGTGTTAAATTTACAGTGAGCTTAATTGGGAAACATAACCTTTATAATGTATTATGTGCAGTAACTGTTGGACAGATCTTTGATATACCTTTAAAAAAAATGGCGCTGAGTTTGAAAAAATATAGAGCAGAAAACAAGAACAGATTCTTTGTAAGTAGAAAAGGCAGATATACAGTTATTGATGATACTTACAATTCTAATCCTTTATCAATGCAAAAGGCAATAGAATCCTTGGATAAAATAGGGAAAAATAAAAAAATCATAATTGTTTCAGATATGTTAGAACTCGGAGAACAGTCCAAAAAACTGCATATTCAGATCGGGAAGAACATAGCATCTGCAAAAATAGACAAACTTATCACTGTCGGAAAAGAAGCCGCGTATATAGCAAATGGTGCAATAAAAAATGGTATGGAAAAAGCACATGTTTTTGTTTTTAATGAAAAAGAAAGTCTGTATAAACAATTGTTTAATATACTTGAACCTAATGATATAATACTTGTCAAAGGTTCACGTAAAGCGAAGATGGAAGAGGTTGTGCGAAAGATAGAGTTAATGAAAAGCAGCCTTCAGCCTTCAGCTGTCAGCTCTCAGCCAGAGGAAGATCCTAAATGAGTTTTTTAAAGAAACTTTTTGTTAAACCGATCTTTTTGCTGAAAGCTGAAAGCTAAAGTTGCTATAAAGGAGTCTAATGCTATATTATTTTCTTTACCCATTAAAAGATGTTTGGTTCGGGTTCAATCTTTTTAAATATATAACTTTCCGCGCAGCTATGGCTAGTTTTACAGCTTTTCTAATAAGTGTTATTTTGGGACCCATTATTATAAGATGGCTTGCAAAAATGAATTTCGGTCAAATTATTAGAAAAGATCATGTTCAGGAACTTCATAAGTTACATGTTCATAAAGAAGGTACGCCTACAATGGGAGGGATATTGATACTCCTTGCAGTTGTGGGCTCTACACTTATATGGGCAAGACTGGATAATAAATTCATCATTATAGGTCTTGTAGGCATATTGTGGCTAGGATTAGTAGGGTTCATTGATGATTTTTTAAAAATATCAAATCAGCATAATAAAGGATTAAAAAGTCGTGCAAAGTTTTTAGGGCAGGTCATTATTGCCTTTTTGATAGGGCTTTATCTTTATAATGATCCGCAGATGTCTTCGACATTATATTTCCCTTTTTTTAAAAATGCTGTTTTAAATTTGGGAATTTTTTACATTCTATTTGTGGTTCTTGTGATCGTAGGATCAAGCAATGCTGTGAATCTTACTGATGGACTTGATGGACTTGCTATCGGATGTGTGACAATTGTAGCATTGGCTTTTGCAATAATAAGCTATATTACAGGAAATATTAACATGAGCGAGTATTTAAATGTATATTATTTGTTTGGTAGCGGGGAACTTACTGTCTTGTGCTCTTCAATAGTTGGGGCTGGTCTTGGGTTTTTATGGTTCAATTGTCATCCTGCAAGTGTTTTTATGGGTGATACAGGTTCATTATCTTTAGGCGGTGTAATAGGAATAATCAGTGTATTGATAAAAAAAGAACTTTTACTGTTTTTTGTTGGTGGTATATTTGTTGCTGAAGCTCTCTCAGTGATCATTCAAGTTGCGTCTTGTAAACTGCGTAAAGGAAAAAGAGTTTTTAGAATGGCGCCAATACATCATCATTTCCAGCTTCAGGGATGGCATGAATCAAAGGTTATAATAAGGTTTTGGATAATTGCAATAATTTTAGTGTTACTGTCATTAGCAAGCTTAAAGATGCGTTAAGCGAGTAATAAGACTTATAAGGAAAAAGTAAAAAGGTAAAAGGTAAAAGGATGGAGCGTCCTAAATTTAGTTAAGAACAAAAAATGTGGAAAGTTCTGAAAGAGGTTTTTGTAGGGGCGTATTGCAATACGCCCCTACAAAGAAATCCAAGAAGATTCCACAATGGTAACAGATTTTTTACTTTTACCTTGAATCCCATTAGAGGTGAAGATGGATATACGAAACAAACGAATAGTTGTTGTAGGTTTAGGCAGAAGCGGGTTTGATGCTGCTATTCTGGCACACAAACATGGCGCAATAGCGGCTGTTACTGATAGTTGTTCAGAAGAAAAGATCACACAGGATATTGATGTTTTAAAGGAAAATTTTATTGAAGTTGAATTCGGCCAGCATACAGAAGAGTTTCTTTCAGGCACAGATATAATCGTACTTAGTCCTGGGGTGGATAACAACAGTCTTCCTGTTAAATATGCTTTCGCCAACAGCATTCCTATAATAAGTGAAATAGAATTTGCATATAATTTTTGTAAAGGAAAAATAATTGCTGTGACAGGTACTAACGGTAAATCGACAGTAGTTACCTTATTAGGAAAGATGTTTGAAAAAGATTCAAAAAAGTATATTGTTTGCGGTAATATAGGAAACTCTTTTTCGGGAGAGATAGATAATATTGATGATGATACATTTGTTATATTGGAGATAAGCTCTTTTCAATTGGAAAAAATAGTGGATCTTAAAGTTAATATAGGATGTATATTGAATGTTACGGATGATCATTTAGAGCGTTATACTTCGTTTGATGATTATGCTGATACGAAGGCCAGACTTTTTGAAAATCAGATCGAATCTGATATTGCGTTGATAAATCATGATGATAAAGCTTCAAAAGACCTTATAATACCAGGCAGAGGAAAAAAGTTCTTTTATAGTGTAACAGAAGAAGTTGAAGGCGCGTTTGTATTGAACAATGTCATGTATTCAAAGATAGATGATGATGTAAAAAAACTTTTTGATATTCCAAAAACAAAATTAAAAGGGAAATATAATCTGGAAAATATTTGCGCCTCTTCTTTTATGGCTATATCTGCCGGAGTTAATATTGAAGCTGTTATCAGTGCTATTGAAGATTTTCAACCATTAGCCCATAGACTCGAAAAATTTTATGAAAAGGACGGGATCGTATTCATGGATGATTCAAAAGCAACTAATGTTGATGCAACAAAAAGAGCTATACAGTCTTTGGATAAGAAGATCATTTTGATCGCAGGCGGCAGAGATAAAGGAGGAGATTATTTAAGTGTTTTACCTGAAATAAAAGAAAAGGTCTACAAAATAATTCTTATAGGAGAAGCTGCAGATAAAATTTTTGATGTAATGGATAAAAAAAATGTTCCTGTTGAAAAGGCAGGGTCAATGGAAGATGCGATAGATAGGGCTATCAAAATTGCCCAAAAGGATCAAGTGATACTTTTGTCTCCTATGTGTTCAAGCTTTGACATGTTCACAAGTTATAAACATAGAGGCGAGGTGTTTCAGCGGATCGTTAAAGAGAGATTCAGTTAATAGAAGATTAAGGAAAAAGGAAAAAGGTAAAAGTAATTAGTGTCAGTGTTTGTGTTTGTGTCAGTGGTGGATCCTTCTAAAAGATGTAAAAAAACTATATTTAGGATGTTCCTTTCCAGACACAGAAACAGACACAGACACTAAAAATGAGCCTAACATAAGATTCTACAATGATAACAGATTTTTAACTTTTAACTTTTAACTTTTTACTTTTTACTTAAAAGTCATATAAAGGAAATAATATGTCAAGTTTACGCATATCGATCGTTTCAACGGTTTTTATCCTGCTTATGTTCGGGCTTGTAATGGTATACAGTTCAAGCGCTATTTATGCTTCGCAGTTATTCGGGGATAGTCTTTATTATTTTAAACGGCATCTTTTAAATCTGATCATAGGCGTGATAGCGGCATTGTTTTTTATGTCCATTGATTGTGATATTTTAAAAAAACATGCTAAACTTATTATTTTAACAACAATAGGGTTACTGGTATGCGCTCTTATTCCAGGAATAGGACACACTGCAGGTGGTGCAAGCAGGTGGATAAGTTTTATTTTTTTCAATGTTCAACCATCAGAACTGGCTAAACTGTCGGTTCTTATATATCTTGCGTACTTTGTAGATAAAAATGAATCCCGCATGATAAATCTTTTCAGAGGATATCTGCCTGTTCTTGTAGTTTGCGGTACCATCATGGGTCTTGTTCTTTTGGAACCTGACCTTGGAACTACTATGACTATAGGGTTTATGATGTTCTTAATGCTCTTTATAGGGGGTGCGAATTTTAAACATATTGCTGTTACGATCCTTTCAACTGTACCTTTCATCTATTATCTTATTTTTTCTGTTCCATACAGACGTAAAAGGATAATGGCTTTTATTAATCCGTGGTTAGACGAAAGAGACACAGGTTTTCAAATAGTACAATCATATATTGCACTTGGTTCAGGCGGTCTTTTGGGAGTAGGATTAGGACAATCAAAACAAAAACTTTTCTTTTTACCAGCGTCACATACAGATTTTATTTTGTCAATTATTGGAGAAGAATTGGGGTTTATAGGTGTTACTGCTTTGATCATATTATTTTTTGCACTTGTTTGGCAGGGAACAAGAGCTGCTTTTAAAATAAATGATACGTTCAGGAAAATGCTTGTTTTCGGAATTGTTTTTATGATAGCTTTTGAGGTCATAGTCAATGTTGGTGTTTCAGTAGGACTGTTCCCTACAAAAGGACTTCCTTTGCCATTTGTCAGTTATGGGGGAACTTCTTTGATCGTGCATATGATAGCGATCGGGTTGCTGCTGAACGCAACCAGAGATTAGAGCGAGTTAATTGGAGTTAGTTATTAGTGTGTGTTATTAGTGTGTGTGAAAGAAGGCTCTTCATAGGGTTTGTTTGAAAACTGTATTTAGGACGATCCACCACTCACACTAATAACAAATAACTAATAACAAAGTATATTTTTTAGGAGAATCATGAACAAAGTATTAATAGTTGCAGGTGGAAGCGGTGGACATATTTTCCCTGCAGTTTCAACAGCCCAAACAATGATAAAAAAAGGTTGGGAAGTCGTTTTTGTTGCAAGTAAAAGAAGGATCGATAAAAAACTTTTGAAAGATACTAACTATAAAAAATATTATCTTTCAGCGAATCCTATGCCATATAAGTTTTCATTGAAAATGTTTTCTTTTATGTTTAAATTTGTATCAGATGTTTTAATTTCTTTTTTTATTTTGATCAGGGAAAAACCAAATGTTGTTGTTGGCTTCGGCGGATATGTGACAGGGGCTGTTGTTTTTTTAGCAAAGGTGTTTCACATAAAAACAGTTATTCATGAACAAAATATTGTATTAGGCAGAGCTAATCAGATATTATCCAAATATGTTGATAAAATAGCTTTGAGTTTCCCGTCAAAGATAGATAGCGCACTAAAAGAAAAGATATGTATAACAGGAAATCCTATCAGACCTGAGATACTCTCTGATAAAAAAGAAGATCTACTAAAAGTGTTGTCAAATGAACAAAAAACTGTTAAATTACTTGTTATTGGCGGAAGTCAGGGAGCTACCTCTATGAATAAGATCGTTGTTAATGATCTGAGTTTAATAGAGGACAGTATAAAAGCAAAATTAGAGATCATCCATATTGCAGGTGATAAAGATGTTGAATATGTCCAAAATACGTATTTACAACATAATATAATTGCAAAAGTTTATAATTACGTTGAAAATATCAATAATATATATAAAATAGTGGATATTGCTATTTCACGTGCTGGGGCATCTGCTGTTTTTGAGTTAGCTTTTTATGGGATACCAATGATCCTTATTCCGTATCCTAATGAAAAGAATTCTCAAATTTTGAATGCTAAGTTCTTTGCTGATAAAAAGGCAGCAGTTCTTCTTGAAGAAAAGAATATGTCTCAGGGGCAAATAAAGAATATTGTAAGTGAGTGGGTCAAAAATAGACATATAAGGGAAGAGTTTATTGAAAATGCCAGAAATATAGTTGAACTGAATGCTTCACAAAAACTAAGTGAAGTTATTATAGACATTTTGAAGAGGTAATAATGGCTGATACTTTTGATATTAAAGAAAAACATATACATATGGTAGGTATAGGCGGTATTGGTATGAGTGGGATCGCAGAGCTTCTAATAGAAAGTGGAATAATGATAACAGGGTCTGACATTAAAGATAATCCTCTTATTCAAAGGTTAATAAAAAAAGGGGCTAAAATAAATATTGGTCATAAAGGTATCATTAATGAACCTGATCTTGTTGTAAGAGCCTTTAATATCCGCAATAATAATTCAGATATAAAAGAAGCACATGAAAGAAATATCCCTATTATTTTCAGATCGGAATTCCTTAAACGTATCATAGATTCAAGGAAAGTATCTATTTCCATAGCAGGAACACATGGAAAAACAACAACTTCTGCTATGATATCATTTTTACTGGAAAAGGGCGGGTTTGATCCTACGATCTTAGTTGGAGGTGAAATGGATTTTCTTGGATCAAATGCCAAAAAAGGCAGAAGTGAGATCATTGTTTCTGAAATGGATGAGAGTGACGGATTCATAAGGGATATGGCAGTTAAATATTCTGTTATAACTAATATTGAAAAAGATCACATGGAATATTATAAAACAATGGATAATTTAACGGATGCTTTTAACAGTTTTATAAAGAACACAAAAGAAGATGGGGTTTTGTTCTATAATTATGATGATGAGATATTACGTGACCTTAGCCGATCGTATAAAGGTGAAAAGATAAGTTTCGGCTTTTCTTCTAAAGCAGATATCTTTGCCATTAATGTTAAACCAGAAGATGTCGGGATGCGGTTTTCCTGCTTTTTTAACGGACAGGAATTAGGGAAATGCTCTCTAGGGGTTTTAGGTGAACACAATGTGTATAATGCACTTGCTTCAATTGCTGTTGCAAAGAAGATGGGGATGTCATTTTCGGATATTGCGGGAATAATCAAGGATTTCAAAAATGTTAAACGTAGATTTGAGGTCAAATATAGCGCAAATGAGGTTGTAATAGTAGAAGACTATGCACATCATCCTACTGAAATATCAAAAATAATAAGTGTTGCAAAATTGTTGAAAAAGAACCGTATAATAGTGGTTTTTCAGCCGCACAGGTTTTCCAGAACAATGCATCTTGAACAAGAGTTTTGTGAATGTTTTTCAGGGGTTGATAAATTAATACTTACGGATATATATGCTGCAAGCGAAGATCCGCTAGATGGGATAGGCCTTTGCAATATATGTTTTGGGGTCAAAGAAAAAGGAATAAAAGAGGCCTACATTGTTCCTAAGGCAGATATTGTCATGACTTTGTTCAAAGAGATCAACGTTGGAGATATTGTTCTTATTTTAGGGGCCGGTGATGTGAATGAAATAATTCCTGAGCTTGTAAGGAAACTGGATCAAAAATATGAACTTCGATAACATTAAAGGAAAAGCTTTTTCTAACATAGAAATAGGGCCTTACACTACTTTTAAGATAGGAGGAAAAGTAAAGAACCTTGTATTATGTGAAGATATCGAAGACCTTAAAACCGTCATTAAAATATGTAAAGAAGAACAAAAAGAGGTCTTTGTTCTGGGAGCAGGCAGTAACATTCTTTTTAAAAGTGATGAGCATGATCTAGTTGTGATCAAATTGACAGGAAAAGATTTTTCTAATATCTTTGAAAAAGATAATGTTCTAACTGTTGGAGCAGGGATGAGCCTTTCACAAACGATACTTTTTTCTGCAGCAAAAGGATTGAAAGGTTTGGAAATTTTTGCAGGGATACCTGCTACTGTTGGTGGAGCTGTTTATATGAATGCAGGCTCCGATAAGTGGATATGCTCATTTATCAAGAAAGTCATTCTAATGGATATGGAAGGAAATCTGTTTGAAGTTACAAAAAAGCAGTTGAACCCTGTATATAGAAGTTCAGGGCTTAAGAATAATATAATTTTGCAGGTTGAATTTGAATTGGAAAAAGATCTTCCTGAAAATGTAATGTGTCAGTATAAAAAGATACTGGAAAACAAAAAAGATATTCAGCCGATAGATAAGAATTCTGCAGGGTGTGTATTTAAAAACCCTGATCTTCAGGGGATCTCTGCAGGAAAGATAATAGACGAATGTGGGTTGAAGGGATTTACTAAAGGAGGGGCTGAAGTTTCAAGTAAACACGCAAACTTCATTGTGAATCAGAACAATGCAAGTTTTGAAGATGTATTGTTTCTTATAAAAAAGATAAAGGAAGTAGTGAAAAAAAATAAAAATATAGAACTTGAGATGGAGATAATAATAGTATGAAAACGCTTCACGAATTTAAAATTGGTGTTATTGCAGGAGGAACTTCTTCCGAAAGAGAGATAAGCCTTGTATCTGGAACTGCTGTATTCAAAGCACTCCAAAGAAAAGGTTTTAATGTTGTATTTATTGATGTAACACAGAATATGCCGCAGCAGATACTAAATGAGAATATTGATATTGCTTTTATTGCTTTACATGGTAAAGAAGGTGAAAATGGTACAATACAGCAGTTTTTATCTGAATATGGTATAGCTTTTACAGGATCAGGGCCTTTATCTTCAAAAGTTTGTATGGATAAGGAATTAACAAAGAAGATCCTTAGTGATAATAATATTCTAGTTCCTCCGTATATGATCGTAAACAAAGAACAATATTTTAATATTGATTCGTATGAATTCGGTTTACCTGTTGTAATAAAACCTGCTACTGAAGGATCTAGTTTTGGATTAAGTATTGTAATTGATAAAAAAGATATAAAAACAGCTATGAATAAGGCTTTTCAGTATGGAAATACGATAATTTTTGAGGAATTCATAGACGGAAAAGAATTAACAGTTGGTATCCTAGGGAAATCTGTCTTGCCTGTTGTTGAGATCATTGCTAAGGACAATGTGTATGATTTTAATGCAAAATACATAGATAAACAAACAGAATATATTTGTCCTGCAGAATTATCAGATGAAAAAAAACAGGAGATCAGTGATATTGCATTATTGACCCATAATACCTTGGGTTGTGAGGACTTTTCGCGAGTTGATATGAGGATGGATCATCAAGGTAAAATATATGTTCTTGAGGTTAATACGATCCCGGGACTTACTGAAAGGTCTTTGTTGCCTAAAGCAGCAAAAGTTTTTGGGATATCTTTTGACGAACTATGTGAACAGATACTTGAGCTTGCGGTATTTAAAAAAGTGCGCTATGGACAGGACGATGAGATCGGTTAACATCAGCCATTAGCTTTCAGCTGTCAGCTTGTGGAACGTCCTAAAAGAGGGGATCTAAAAAATGATTCTAGAAAGATCCTTTGCTGATAGCTGAACGCTGATAGCTGACAGCTAAAATCGCTATAAAGGAGTAACAATGGCTAGGAAAAGAAAACGTAACGTGTTTTCAGAAAAAAAAGATAAAATAATAGAAGTGATCAAAACAGTGTTCAAGAAATGTTTCCCTTTTTTGCTTGTTTTATTGATCCTACTTGTTTTGGGATTTGCCCTTAGAAATTATATTATGAGAATAAAGTATTTTCGGGTCAAAAGTATTGTTATTGTAAACAATACAGGACAAAGCAGGGATATCAGCTTTTTGAAGACGATCAAAGAAACTGAGAATATTAAAGGAGAGAACATTTTCAAAGTGAATATTAAGTGGTTAGAATATCAGCTTAACAAGAATTATCCTCAAATAAAGAATATTGTTGTTAAAAGAGTTTTACCTGATAGGATAGAACTTATGGTTGATCAACGTGTGCCGCTTGCATCAATAAATGCTTTTGGGCAATATGCTATTGATAATGATTCAACTGTTCTTGTATATGATCAAGCAACTATGTCAGATCTACCGCTTATAACAGGTTTTAAAATATGGACAAAACCTTCTATTGGAGAAAAAATATCTTCAGATAGAGTTGAACTTGCAAAAAGTGTATTATCGATATTTTATAACGTGCCTGAAATAAAAAAACATGGCATAAAAAGCATAGATGTTTCTAATCCCAAAAATCTCATTGTTCAACTGAATGGACCTATTGAAATACGAATGGGGCAACAAGATTTTTCTGAAAAAATAAAGAAACTTCAATTTATCTTACAAGATAAGAATATTGATGTTAAAGGACTTGAATATATTGATCTTAGGTTTGAAGATCCTGTGCTTGGACCGAGAAAGTAGTTAATAGGAAGATAAGTAAAAAGGAAAAAGGCAAAAGTAAAAAGGGTGGAACGTCCTGGATTGAACTACGCATTACGTGTAGCTAATGGAACGTTCAAATAGAGCGTTGTAGGGGCGTATTGCAATACGCCCCTACAAAAAAAACAAAAGACTCCACAATGAAAACAGGTTTTTTACTTTTACCTTTTTACTTTTACCTTGCAGATGCTATAAAGGAGATAAAATGGCTGATCAAATTATAACCGGATTGGATTTAGGTTCTAGTACTATACGTGTAGCTATGATATCTGTCAGTAAACATGGACAATTGGAAGTTTTAGCTTTAGAGAACATTCCGTCAAAAGGCATTGATTCTGGCAATATCGTTGATTTTGATGTTGCGTCAACTGATATAAGAGATGTGTTAAAAAGAGTAGAAGAAAAAACTCAAAAAAGATTGAAAAATATTTTTGTTTCTGTCAAAGGTCTAGGAATATCAGGTATGCAGGCAAAGGGAATGCTTGCATTAGGTAAACGACCAAGATTAATAAGTGCAAGTGACATAGACAAATGTGTCAGGATAGCAAGCATGATAAGAATGCCTGAAGAAAAACAGATAATCCAGAAAGAAATTCAAAGCTTTTATATTGATGAAGGTGATAAAGTTGTTGACCCGGAAGGCCTTTATGCAACAAAACTGGGGATGGAACTATATGTTGTAATAGCTGATATTGCCAAAATAAAGAACCTGTATAAATGTGTTGAACATTCAGGATACATCCTTAGTGGTACAGTTTTTGCTCCTATTGCAATAACAAAAGCCCTTTCCTCATTCGGCAAGAACAAAGATATGACAACGGCTATTGTTGATATTGGAAGTCATTTAACAGGAATAGCTTTTTTTAAAGGAAAAACCCTTTTTCATATAGCTAGTGTTGATCTCGGAAGTTTAGATCTGGCCAATGATGGAGCTATTGAAATGTTCATGAATAGTATTAAACAGGAATTTGAGAATATTCATACAGATGAAGTTATATGTACAGGCGGAGGAGCTTTAAAAGAAGATTTAATTGAGAAAATGGATACTAAACTGGGCATATCTTGTAAAATGGGGCATGCTTCAGCAGAAGGCTGTTCTATCGAAGTTGCAGATACCATTTGTCATACAGGTTCACTGGGAGTAGCCTTATATCAGGCTAAAAAAATAAAGGAAAATATTGATTCAAATTGGTTATCTAAAGCTATAAAAGGGCTTGTCAATATGATGGAAAGCTATTTCTAGGGTATTGGACTTGATTTGAAGTATAAGGATGAACACAGATAAGAATTGGGTTAAAATGGTTTTTTAGATGAACACAGATAAGATTGGGGTAAAAGGATCTTTGTTGTGTGTTATGTGTCTGTGAGTAATGAGTCTTTTGTGGAAAGCTGAATATTATTGGTTTACCAACATTCTTAGGATAGATCTGCAGACAAATAACACTTAATAGATTTTTGAAATACATTTATATAGGTTTATACAATTGGTACTAATTAACACTAAAGGAAAAAAGGGGTCTTAAAACCAATATTTATCATTTTCAAATAAAAAATAAGCTTTTCTTGCCAAAAAAGAAATTCTATGATACACTACATAAAATATTAATATTAAAGGATCAGTTGCGTGTTACCAACTGCGTGCTCTGAGAGATCCTATGATCTTAAAAAACTCATAGCTCAAGATACGAAGCATGTAATACGAAAAAAGGAGGTTATCGAATGGAAGCAATGGAATTTTATGATGTAAAATCAAAGGCAAAATTCAAAACATCAGAATACAGGATTGAGGATAAAAAAGGTCGTTTTTTTGCAGTTGCAAAGTCTCCAACAGGTACACATGAATGCTGGAGAGTTGTTTCTAAAGCTAAAGCAGCAGAGTTGAAATAAAAATGCCAGTGTTCGGGAAAAATTCTTAGTTTTTCCAAACATAAAAAAGTGTTCTGCAAAAAACTAGAAGTATTTGGATCAGCAATTATATTTTTAATGGGTAGCGGTGTATCCGCTACTCATGTTTTTTAGTAGGGATTAATAGGGGTTAGTGATTAGTGACAAGTGACTAGTGATTAGAATAAATTGATTTAAAGATAACGTTATGTAGACTTTTCCAGTCACTAATTTCTAGTTAATAGTCACTATATGATAATTAAGGAGAAAATGAAATCAAAAGAAAAAACAATAAAATTAAAAGAAAAAACAATGAAATCAAAAGACAAAGCATTGTTCATAGCAAATATTGCTCTTGAAAAAAAGGGTGAAGATATAGTTATGTTAAATATGACAAAGATCTCCAGTATATGTGATTATTTTGTCATATTAAGTGCCCCATCAAATACTAGAATGAATGCGATTAGTGAAGCGATCGGCAAAGAACTTTCAAAGATAGGAGAAAAGGTAAGACATCGGGAAGGTATAAGAGATGATAAGTGGGTGCTTGTTGATGCTACGGATGTTATTGTACATATTTTCCATACGGAAACACGAAAGTTCTATGATCTTGAAAGACTATGGAATAATGTGCCTCAAAAAAACTTTGGATCAGGAGTATAAACCATGGATTTTTCCCAGATATCAGAGATCATATTAGAACAAGGCATAAAAAAAGCTGTTAAGAAAATAATGGGGGATCAAAGTTGTCCGGATATAATAGTAGGTGCACCAAGAGATCCTGCCCATGGAGACCTTTCTTCCAGCATAGCACTTCAATTGACAAAAATATTGAAAAAAAATCCTGTCCAGATCGCAGAAACCCTGAAAACGGATATTATTGAATTATTGGATAAAAAGATACCAGGTCTTATCGAGAGCGTAAATGTTGTTAACCCTGGGTTCATTAATTTTATTTTATCAAAAGAATATGCATATGAAGTGTTAAAGACAGTAGAAAAAGAAGGGGGATCTTTTGGCAGTTCAAAAAACAAAGACCACCATAATATACAGATAGAATTTGTCAGTGCCAATCCAACCGGGCCTTTGACTGTTGCACATGGCAGACAGGCTGCTGTTGGAGATGCTCTAGCCAACATACTTAAATTCATGGGAAATAATGTAACAAAGGAATTCTACATAAATGATGAAGGCAGGCAGATAAATGTCTTAGGTGATTCTATACTTTATCATTATTTAGCTGCTTTTGGTAAAAATGGTGTTTTTCCCGAAGACGGATATCAGGGAGAGTATATTAAAGGTATTGCTTTAAGAATAAAAGATGAATATAACGATAAATTTGTAAAGGATCCTCAAAGCAGTAGAGATTTTTTCAGGAAATATGGTGCTGATTTTCTTTTGAATATAATAAAAGAGGATCTGAAACAATTTAAAGTGGATTTTGATTCATGGTTCAGCCAGAAAAACATTACAAAATCCGATATTGACAAAGTTCTATCTTTGCTTAAAGAAAAGGGCTATATTTATCAGCAGGATGGGGCTTTGTGGTTTAAATCCACGGATTTTAATGATGAAAAAGATAGGGTAGTTGTAAAAAGTGACGGGCAGTTCACTTATTTTGCGCCTGATATAGCTTATCACAAGAACAAATATGAAAGAGGGTTTGATAAACTTATAAACATATGGGGACCTGATCATCATGGATACATTCCAAGGATAACAGCTGCAGCTCAAGCTTTAGGCCATGATCATGATGCTATTAAAGTACTGATAGTTCAGCTTGCTACGATATATAAAAACGGACAGGAACTTTCCATGTCTACGAGAAAAGGAGAATTCATTTCTCTTAAAGAAGTTATGGATGAAGTAGGTGAGGATGTCACGAAATTTTGTTTTCTTATGAGAAATCTTGATACACATTTGGATTTTGATCTTGATAAAGCAAAAGAACAATCCGCAGATAATCCTGTTTATTATATTCAATATGCACATGCAAGAATATGGTCCATTCATGAAAAGGCAGGTGCTATTGATTTGTCAAAAGCAGATCTTTCTTTGTTGAAAGAAGAAGAAGAGATAGCTATTGCAAAGACGATAGGAGTTTTTCCTAAAACTGTTAGATCCAGTGCCGAAAAACTGGAACCTTTTTTTGTTATTTCGTATTTAAACGAACTTGCATCAAAATTCCATAACTTTTATGGAAAATATAAGGTTATAACAGATGACAATGAATTGTTAAAAGCAAGGTTGTTTTTGATTGATTGTGTGAAAATATGTCTTGCGAACGGACTCAAACTTCTCGGAGTGTCGTTGCCGAAGAAGATGTAGATTAGTGTCAGTGTCAGTTTCTGTGTCTGCAGAAATTGATTTAAAGATATTATTGCATAATAACTTTCGATACCGGTATTTGTCTGACGTTATATATTGCAAAACCGGTATGACAAAAGTAAATGACAATGATTGCGAATTCACAGGTGTTTTACTTTATGTTAATACCAGATCTAACCATCATTAAACAATACCGACACCGACACAGACACGGATACTAAAATGGAACCCATCAAACTATATAAACAATCACATGTTGATAGAGAAGATCTTGTCAAAAGACTTGTTGAGCTTAACTATACCAAAACAGACGGTATTTCTCAATGGGGAGATTTTTGTATAAAAGGTGAAAATATTATCCTGTTTCCAACCACTTTTGAATATCCTGTCAGAATAGAGTTTTTTGGGGATGAAATAGAAAGAATAGTATCTATTGATCCTGTAAGTTTTAAGACCATTGACCAGCATCAATCCATAATTATAATATCTCAAAAAAAAACAAAGTATTCAAAAAATATTTTTTCAGAAGAAGATCCTATTAATGCGTTTGTCGATATTGAACCAGGGGATTTTGTTGTTCACGTTGATTATGGTATAGGCAGATATATTGAAAAAACGTTTCTGCATAATGATTCCCAACAGCAGGAATGTGTTAAGCTTGAATATGAAGACGGAGATATCCTTTATGTACCTGTAACAGATCTGGATAAGATCCAAAAATATATTTTTTTTAACAGGAAAAAGCCTAAATTAAGCAGACTTGGAACAAAAACATGGCAGGCTACAAAAATAAAGGTACAAAAAGATGTTTTTCAAATGGCGCAGGAGATACTGGAGGTTCAGGCAAAACGCGAGATGAAAAAAGGTTTTTCTTTTTCAAAGGACACAGAATGGCAAAAACAAATGGAAGATCTTTTTCCTTATAAAGAAACACAGGATCAAATTAGATCAACAATAGATGTTAAAAACGATATGCAAAATGAAAAACCTATGGATAGGCTTTTATGCGGTGATGTTGGTTATGGGAAAACAGAGGTTGCTCTTCGTGCTGCTTTTAAAGCCGTTATGGATAATAAACAGGTTGCTATTTTAGTACCTACGACAATTCTGGCAGAGCAGCATTATAGTACTTTCGCAACGAGATTAAAAGATTTTCCTGTTACTGTGGAAATGCTTTCAAGATTCAGAAAAAAAACACAGCAAAAAAACATTGTTGAAAAAGTAAAACAGGGACAGATAGACATAATAATAGGTACACATAGACTGTTGTCAAATGATATTGAGTTTAAAGACTTGGGATTACTTATCATAGATGAAGAACAGCGTTTTGGCGTTAAACATAAGGAAAAATACAAAAAAATGAGGCTACTTGTAGATGTTCTTACATTGACAGCAACGCCTATTCCACGAACACTTTATCTTGCTCTTATGGGAGGAAGGGATATTTCTGTGATCAACACTCCTCCGCTTGAAAGGCATCCTATAAAGACCGAGATCATTGATTTTAATGATAAACTTATAAAACAAGCAATTGAAAATGAGCTTAAAAGAAAAGGACAGATATTCTTTGTCCATAATAGGATCAATAGCATTTATGTTGTTGAACGGAAAATCAAACAGCTTTTTCCTGATGCTAAAATATCGGTAGGTCATGGGAGAATGAGTGAAAAAGAACTTGAATCTACTATGATAAATTTCATTAAAGGCAAAACGGATATTCTTATTTGTACTACCATTATTGAATCAGGTATTGATATTCCTAATGCTAATACATTGATAGTTGACAGAGCAGAGAATTTCGGGATCGCAGATCTTTATCAGTTAAGGGGAAGAGTCGGCAGATTTAATAAACAGGCTTTTGCATATTTTATTGTAAGAAAAAAGCATAACCTCTCTTACGAAGAAAAAAAACGTCTCGAAACCTTACAAAAATTCACTGATTTTGGTTCAGGGTTCAAAATAGCTATGCAGGATCTTGAACTTAGAGGTGCAGGAAATATTTTAGGGGATAAACAACATGGTTTTATTGAACAGATAGGATTTGATCTATACTGTAGACTTTTACGTAAATCTATAAAGATACTCAGTGAGACAAAGGTGAATAGACAATAAGATAAAAGATTAAAGATGAAAGATAAAAGGGTGGAATGTTCTGAATTGAGCTACGCGCTACGCGCCGCGAGCTACGAGCTAATGGAACGTCCTGAATGTGGGTTTCAGTAAAAATATAAAATAGTTGGACTAGGTTTAACTAGTTCAACCAGTTCAACTAGTAAAACTAGTCCAACCAATATATACATTGACATTATATAATGTATAGATTATAATCTACTTGGTAAAGTCTAACTTTTTTTTAATATATTTTATATAATTAGCACATAATTATATAGACAAAGGAGGGTTTATGCCTGGTGCTAAGTCTGAAACTTTTAAAATAGCTCAAAACACAAAACTTCTTCCAATCGAAAAAATAGCTCAAAAAATAGGGATCTCAGGAAAATACCTTGAAAATTATGGTATGTATAAAGCCAAGATCACAGATGAGATCTTAAAAAAAAGCAAATCAAAAAAAGATGGCAAATACATATTAGTTACAGCAATAACACCAACTCCTTTAGGAGAAGGCAAAACAGTCACTACCATTGGTCTGTCCATGGCATTCAATAAACTGGGAAAAACATCAATAGCTTGTCTTAGAGAACCATCTTTAGGCCCTATTTTTGGAACAAAAGGGGTTGGTACAGGCGGTGGATATTCACAGGTTTTACCTTGTGAAGAAATAAATCTTCATTTTACAGGAGATATGAACGCAGTAGCAGCAGCACACAATTTATGTGCTGCTTATTTAGATAATTCAATATTCAGAGGAAATCCTCATCATATAGATACAGATAACATTATTTGGGATAGAGTTCTGGATGTTAGTGATAGAGTTTTGAGAAATATACAGATAGGGATGGGAAGCAAAAATGATGGAGTGCCAAGAAAAAGTAATTTCAGTATTACTGCTGCAAGTGAACTTATGAGCATACTTGCTCTTTCAGAAAATATACACGAACTAAGAAAACGTATAGGGAGAATAATTGTTGCTTATACAAAAGACAAAAAACCAGTTACAACAGAGGATCTTAAAGTTGCTGGTGCCATGACAGTACTGCTGAAAGAAGCCATAAAACCAAATCTTGTTCAAACTATTGAGAATACTCCGGCTATCATCCATACTGGTCCATTTGCAAATATAGCTCATGGCAGTAATTCTATAATTGCGGATAAAATAGCTTTGAAATTCTCTGAATATGTTGTTACCGAAGGTGGGTTTGGGGCGGATATAGGTGCGGAAAAATTCTTCAATATAAAGTGCAGACAAAGCGGGTTAAAACCTGATGCTGTTGTTCTGGTATGTTCTATTCGTGCATTAAAAATGCATAGTGGTGATTTTGAGATCAAAGGCGGAAAACCTCTTGAAAGTTCTCTTTTTAGGGAAAACATATCGGCAATTGAAAGGGGATCTTCAAATTTGGATAAACAAATAGAGAATTTAAAGGTCTATGGGGTACCTGTAGTTGTTTGTATAAATAAATTCGCTACTGATACAGAAAAAGAAATAAATGCTGTTAAACGATGTGCAATGTCCGCAGGAGCAGATGATTGTGTTGTAAGTGAAATGTGGGCAAAGGGCTCACAAGGTGGTCTTGAAGTGGCTCGTTCCATCATCAAGATCATAAAAGACAGTAAATCTATTTTCAGATTTCTCTATCCATTGGACCTTCCAATAAAAGATAAGATCTCAAGAATAGCTAAAAGTATTTATGGGGCAAAGGAAGTTGTTTTTTCTGAACACGCATTAGAAAAAATGAAATTCTTAAAGAAAATAAACATGGATAATTTCCCTATTTGTATGGCCAAAACACAGTTTTCGCTTTCGCATGATCCTAAACGTAAAGGAAGGCCTCGTAATTTTAAATTACCTGTTTCCGATATGCATATCTCAAGCGGAGCAGGGTTCATATATGTTATTTGCGGTGATATTAGAACAATGCCTGGACTTCCTGAAAATCCTGCAGGGTTTAAAATGGATATTGATAAGAATGGCGAGATAGTGGGGATGAAATAGGGTTTAGCACAATATTTGCAAG